>CP053916.1 GCA_021496925.1 Acidovorax sp. YS12 | reverse complement strand
GTCTCAAATCCTCGAAATTAAAGTTGCTGCGACCAGTTCAAATCCATCACGAAGAGGCCGAGCGGATTCACCAGCATCAGCCCTTCGTTCTGCGGAGGATTCAAGGCGACCGTCAGCGAAGCCTTGTAGCGAATCCGGCTCTGAATCTGGCCGGACAGGTTGCGCTTCGTCTCCGTCCATTCCATTTGCCAGGTTTGGCCGGAGATAGGCAGCACCGAGTTGATTTCCAGCGCGACCGTTTGGCTTTGCGCCACCATGAACGGCGAGTTGTCCTTGTAGAAGGTGTTGATCTTCTCCAAGGCCGGCGAGCCGGTCGGCACCATCGAGTACAGGCGGTCGAGCGCGGCCTTCTGCGCAACCGCGTCAGGCGTCACGCTGCGGAAGTCCGACAGGAAGCGCACCAGGAACGCCTTGAAGATGCGTTGATCGACCGGCGACGCCTGGGAGGCGTAGCCCACATTGGCCGCCTGGCCCAGCTTGTCCACTTCGACGATGTAGGGGATGTACTTGTCCTGCGCGCCGACGTAGGCGAGGCCGCCTACCGACACCAGGGCGACCAAGCTGGTGATGATGGCGACCGAGCGCCAATTCTTGGCGCTGGCGATGTAATCGCCATAGCGGTCGTTCCACTCTTCACGAGCCAGAACATAGGGGTCTTTGGGTTTCTGCGGCACGTCGGCTGATACGTTTGTATCATCCTTGGGCCGAGCTTTGGCTTTGCCGAATTTCAAGGCAATTCTCCTTATACGAGGCGGTTAATCTTCGGAATGCGAGAGGCGGATATTCACGCCGGCCTGCGGCGCGGCGTCACTCGGAATCTGCGGCGGCCTGACATGCTGCAAATCCTGGAATGGCGTCTTGTCGCGGCCCGAGGCCGGGCCGCTTTGTCCCGCCCCTGGGGCGGGGGCGGATGACCCACCACCAGACGGCGCTGACGGGTTCGTAGCCGACGTGTTACCCGCGCTGGTGTTCATCGCCGACGTGTTCGCGGCCGACGTGCCGGCCCCGCCCGCGTTGCTCTCGGCGATCTTCGCCGAGGGCGGCGACACGACATTGCCGTAGTCATCGACGACCTGGCGCTGGGCTTCCGGCGTGGCGGCGGCCATCGTTTGCGCCGGAGCACTTCCCGAGCTGCCGGCAGGAGCTGCACCCGAGCCAGTGGCCGAGGTGTTGCCCGCGCTGGTGTTCGCGGCGGCCGCGTTCGTGGCCGAAGTACCGGCCCCGCCCGCGTTGCTCTCCGCGATCTTGGCCGCAGGCGGCGCGACCACGTTGCCGTAGTCATCGACAACCTGCGGATTGCCGCCTAGGGGCGCGGAGGCCCCGCCAAGCCCACCTACGGCCCCACCAGCAGCGCCGGAGGGCGTCGCAGGCGGGGGAACCACTGGCGCGGCCGACGTGCTCTTGTTGCCCGCGCTGTTGTTCTTGGCGCTGTCGCCTTCGGCCGACGTGCCCGTGCCGCCTGGGTTGCTTTCGCCGCTTTTGCTCATGCCGCCCGCGTCGGCCATCGCCGCGCGCTCTTCTTGGAGCTGGGCGGTCATGCCCTCGCGGCGCTCGGCCGCGCGGCCGCCCACGGTAGAACGCTCGGACGCCGTAGGCTTGGCAAGGCCCACGGCTTCGCCGGCACTGCGGCCGGCTTCGCGGCCCATATCCACGGTGGACGTGCCGACCGCCTTGAGGGCGCTCGATAGCACGCCACCACCACCGGCACGGTGATGGTCATACCCCGCCTTCAGCGCCTGCATGCCGCCCCTGGCGGACTGCATCGCCGGAGAAATGGCGGTAGCGCCTGCTGCGACCGTGCCGGCCGCGAGCGTGCCCGCCGTGGCCGCTGCTGCGCCCGCCGTCAAAGAAGGCGCACCGGACAGCATGGCCGCTGCCATGTTCGGAATCTGGAAGCCCAGGAAGGCAAGCAGGATGGAGCCGCCCATCACCGTGAAAATGTTGTTCCAGTCCGTCGTCGCCAGCAGTGCCGCCCAGGTCTTGGCCTGGGCCGTGCCAACGCCGATGATGAGGTAGAGCATGAACAGCTTGATGCCCGTGGCGAAGGCGTAGCTGATGTACTTCTGCGTGAACTCGACCGTCCAGCGCGAGCCGCCGAAGCCCAGGAACAGCACGCCGCCGCTGATGGCGATGTAGCTCTCGATCAGCGCGATCAACATTTGCCCTGCGATGACCAGGAACGAAATCACGATGGCGAGCGCAGCCAGGCCGGCGATGACGATGGTGGCAAAGTCATCCCACAGGCTCAGTTTCTGGATGCCGTCCAACATCGTCACGGCTGTGTCGATGCCCAGGTCGAACACCTCGGACGGCGTGAGCGCCGGCAGGCCGGTCGCTTCGTTGCCCGACTTGGCCAGGCTGTTCACGATGGCGGGAATCCAGTAGTCGGCGTTCTGCAACAGGGCATAGAAGAACCCGATGCCGATGAGCTTCTGCACGACCGCAGCCGTGAACGACTGCATTTCCTGGTTTTTCAGCACCCACAGAATCGAGGCCCAGGCAAATTCAATCGCCGCGAGCTTCCAGAAAAGCGACTTGGCGATGACCAGGAGCTTCGGAAACCATTTGGCCGACTCGGTTTGATAACCCTTGCCGATGTCGGTCAACACGTCGGCATAAGCCGCGTCCGCAGCGAAAAGAACAAATGCAATAGCGAGCAGCCAGAGCGCCGCGCGTCTATGGGTACTGAACGACGTCATTTAAGCGTGCCCCCCTTGAAGCCTTCGTACTGCTTCGCCTCGCTGCCCGGTTTCTTGGGGGCCATCTTGGCGTGCGATGCAGCCTTGCAATTCCGGTCTTGCGCGGCCGTGCGCTTGTCGGGGCCGTTGCCACGGCACCAGTCAATGGTCGGCTGCACCTGGTCGAAATTGGCGCGGTAGTAGTCGAGGCCCAGCTCTTTGTCTGGAACCGTGAAGCCCGATGAATCGGGCTTGCTCTCCGGGGCCGGCTTGCCCTCGTCGGGTTTCTGGCCGCAAGCAGCCAGAAGCCCGACCAACAAGGCCGCCACCGTGTAACGGATGGCGTTGCGGCGCATTACAGGGAGCCTCCCTTAAAGCCTTCGTAGGTCTTGCCGTCACCGGCCTTCTTCGACGGCATGATGGCTTCCGCCCCGGCCTTGCGGGTGGAATCCTTCTGTTCCTGGGCGGCCATGTAGGCGTTCTGCGCCTGCATTTGGGCCATCATCAGGCTGCGCAGCTTCTGCATCTGCGTCGCCGTCTCGACGGCGATCTGGTTGCCCGTCTGGATGGCTTGCAGGCGGCCCTGGTTGCTCGCCGACATCGAGCGGAGCTGTGCCAGGGTGCCCTCTTCGGTGGCGAACTGGCTGGATTGCAAGTTCGCAGCCTGGAGGCTGCCCTTGATCGAATCCATCACCGTCGCCGACCACTTGCGATAGTCGGCCTTGAAGTCGTCGGTTTTCTTGAAGCCGGGGTACTTTTGCTTGAACAGGTCGCCGATGTTCTCGGCCGAGTACGCCAGGGCCTGGCCCTGCTTCACCACCGACGCCAGCGAACTCAGGTCGTTCTGCACGTTCGACCAAATCTGGTTCGGGATGTTGAGCGTGTTCGTGACCATGTTCTTGTACTGCTCGACGATCTCCAGATACGACTTGATGTCGTAGGAGAGCTGCTGCGCCTGCTGGGCCACCGACGTGACCAGCTCGACGTTATTGGCGATCTGCGTGATTTCGGTCGCCCCGGCCACCGCGCCGGAGGCGTGGGCCGGTGCCACGGCCAGCGGGCCGGTGAGCATCGAGACGACAACAACAGCACTGACAAACTTGCGCATGGTTCCTTACTCCTTTAAGAGTGATATAAATGTATCACGTTATTGAACGTTCATCCAGTAGTCCGACCACTCGCCGAGGCCGCGATGCCGCAGCCATTCGGCCGGCCACGTCTCCCCGTGCGAGTTCATCAACTGGCGAGCCAGCTTGATGTCGTCCTGGCCGCTCGCGCCGATGAACGAAAGCGCGACCTGGCCGAACCCGTAGCTGTAGAGCCGACGCCCCAGCGGCGAGGTGTAGTAGTACTGCCGCTTCTCCGTGGCGTTCGCCAGGATGTCGATTTCCCGCTCGTTCAGCCCGATGTCGCGGTAGATCGACAGGAACGTGGACGTGTTGGCATCGGGATTCGGCAGCAGAATCTTCGTCGGGCAGTTCGCCAGCAGCACGTCGCGCAGCGGGCTATTGAGGGCATCCGAAATGTTCTGCGTCGCCAAGATGATGGCCGCGTTCTTCTTCCGCCAAGTACGCAGCCAGTCGGCCACCTTGTCGCGGAACATTTCGACCATCAAGGCCATCCAGGCTTCGTCAATCGGCACCAGGGTCGGCGCACCCGTCAGACGCTTTTCTATCTGCCGGAACAGGTAGAGCAACACGGGCGCGTAGTTCTTCTCGCCCATGTCCAAGAGGTGTTCCAGCTCGAAGGTCTGAAAGCGCCCGTAGCGCAGCCCGTCCGTCTCGGCGTCGAGCAAGTGGCCCATCGTGCCTGCGATGGTGTACGGCTCCAGGGCCGTGCGCAGCTCGGTGCTTTGCACGCGGGCCACGAAGTTCGTCAGCGAAGGAATTGCGCCCTCGTGAATCTCCGCGTTCGCGTGTTGTTGCACGGCCTGGGTGATGGTCTTGGTGACAGTCGAGCCGACATCCAGGCCCTGGAAGCGCAAAAGGTCTTCGACCCAGCCCACGCCCCATGTCACGTCGCTTTCATGCTTCATCCCGCCCAGCGGACAAAACGCGAGCTGGGAATGCTCGCCGCCGATGTCGTAGTGATCGCCACCGGCCGCCTTCGTCAGCACGAAGGCCGAATAGCCCTTGTCGAAGGCAAACACCTGGGCGCGCGGATACCGGAAGTGCTGGGCCATCTTGAAGGTCAGCGCCGTGGATTTACCGCCGCCCGTCTTGCCGAGCAAGAGCGTGTGGCCCACGTCGCCGACGTGCAGGTTCACCCGAAAGGGTGTCGAACCCGTCGTGGCCGCATAGCACAGTGCCGGCGAGTTCTTCGGGTAGAAGTCGCAGGGGTTGTGCTCCAGGCCGGCCCAAATCGACGTAATGGGCAGCATGTCGGACAGGTTCAATGTGTGCAGTAGCGGCCGCCGCACGTTCTGGCGATGATGGCCGGGGATGGAGCCAAGGTAGGCTTCCACCGCGTTCGGCCCTTCCACACGAGCGCCGTAGCCGGCGTTCATGATGGCCTTGACGACCTTGCGCGCGTCCTCTTGCACCACGTCATAGTCATCGTTCATGAGCACGACGACCGACGTGTAATTGCCGAACTTGACCAGGTTGCTTTCGGCTTCGCTCATGGCGGCCTCAACGTCCGCCGTCATGGCGAGGGCGTCGAGGTCAACCGGGCCTTTCGAGGTGTTCAGCACCTGGTCTTTCAGCCCGCGCTGCTTTTGCGACCACTTTTTGCGGATGCTGTCAAGCATCTTCTTGGCCCGGTACGGTTCATAGAAGATGAACCGGGTAGACCAACGGTATTCCACCGCCAGGTCATCCAGGGTGTTGAGAATGCCGGGGTAGCTCTCCTGGGCGAAGCCGTCCAGGGCAACGACCTTAATCCACTTGTCGCCCACCTTCGGCTCATTGCCGCCGACGAACTCATGGCCGCCGATAACGGCGTCCAAGTACATGGGAATGGATGGCAAGCGCACCGGCCGCTGCTGGCCGCTGACGCAATACTCCAGGTACTGGAGCTGTTCATCCATCACGTATTCCCGGCCGAAGTCATCGACGCCCTTGATGCCCCGCATCCGGCGAGCCGGGAAAAGGCCGCTGAATACGCTCTCGAAGTCGTCGATGGTCTTGCGGAATTGCGCAAGGATGCGGTCGGCCAGGCCCTCGCCCGTGTGGTTGCCGCCTTCGTACATGAAGTCGGCCACCCGCTGCCGAACTTTCTTTGGCGGGTGATAGGTCAGTGTCAGACCGTAGAAGGTTTCGTAATGCGCGCCTTCCAGCTTGAACTGCTGTCGCCGCTCTTCGTCGATTATCAACGTCGTGCGGTCGGGGAAGGAACCCCGCTCGGGGTAGTTGTTCGCTGGGCGTCGGATGGCGTCCGCATGGAGCATCCAGCCTTCGCCCAGCAGGCACAGAATCGCGTTGAGCCTGGTTGAGATAGAGGCCAGCTCGGCGTGCGTCGAGCTGCCCGTATCACGACCTCGGAAGTACCAGCATGCGAGCAAGCCACCGCTCTTTGTCTGGATGATTCCGTCCTCCGGCTCTAACGCGAAATTCAGCACGTCGGGCAGGCCGCGCACCGTGTTTCGGTATTCACGAAGGTTCAGCATGTCAGTCTTTCCATTCAGGAGCTTGGAGCGGCTTGCTGTCCAGCCCGGTGCGCGCGGAGTAGAAGGGCCGGTACTTCACATGGCGCACGTACACGTCGCGCATGTTCGGGTCGGACTTCGCCATTTGCACCAGGCCGGCATGCACGGCCAGCCACAACACCACGCCGATACCCAATTGCAGCAGCGACGAGGCAGTAAAGCCGACCATCGCGGCGCAAAGCATGGTCATCAAGACCAGCTCGCGGTCGCCGCCAAGCAACAGGTTCGGGCGGTTCAGACTCCGGTGGATAGGGATACGGCGTGGTTCGTCCATATCTCAGGCCACCAGAGGAATCAGCGCACCCGAGATGCCGAAGAAGATGTTGAGCAGCGACGCGCCCGACACCATCAGGGCCACGGCCAGAATCATCAGGATGATGCGGCGCGTGAACTCGGACATTTCTCCGCCGAACACGAGTGCGGCGGCGGCGGCGAACATGGCAAGCACGCCGATGGCCAGGGCGGTCTTGCCGGTCAGGTTCTTCACCAGCTTGTCGAGGCCGGAATCCCAGGGCATGTCAGGCCCGGTGCCGGCCATAGCCGACTTGCAAGCCAGCAGGGCCAGGCCAGCCATCAAGGCGACGTTGACGACCTTGCGGGTGTTAAGCGATTTCATGTAGTAACTCCTTAATGTGAGTGACGGGTTCAAGTTGGTAGTGGCCGTCATGGAAGCCGTTGACCTTGACGATTTCCGTGACCATGCGGCCGGGTTCGGCATTGACACGCTCAATGAACACAATCAGGCCGACCGCTTCCGCGATCATCTTGGGATTGGCCGTGATGCCTGCGTTCTCTTCAATGAGCTGTTCGAGACGAATCAGCCCGCCGTAGGCCGAATCCGCGTGCAGAGTTGCCACCCCTCCAGGGTGGCCGGTGTTCCAGGCTTTCAATAACGCAAGGGCTTCTCCTCCTCTAACTTCGCCAACAATGATTCGGTCAGGCCGCAGGCGCATCGTGGCCCGCAGCAGACGCTGCATGCTCACCGTCTCCGACGTGCGCAAAGAGACGATGTTTTCAACCGCGACTTGAAGTTCGCGGGTGTCCTCAATCGTCACCACCCGGTCGCCGGGGCAGATGACGGGAAACTCGGCAAGCAGCCCATTGGAGAGCGTCGTCTTGCCCGACCCCGTGCCGCCGACCACCAGGACGTTCTTGCGCGACCTGATGGCTGCGCGCAGCGCGTCCACGGGGTGATCGAAAAGGATGGTGTCCTCGACATGGCGGGCGCTGATGCTTGCCAGCAGCTCGCGGTTCAGCGGGCGGATGATGCCGCGCGCCTTGTACTCGTCCAGGGTGAAAATCTTGGTGGCCTTCTTGCGGATGGCGAAGGCCGGGCCGGTAACGATAGGGGGATACAGCCCTTCGAGGCGGGAGCCGTCAAGCGGAAACTCACCCTCAAGAATCGGGTTGTCGGCCGTGATGGCCGTCTCCAGCATGCTTGCGCAAGTGCCTAGCATGCTTTCGGCGACTGACCGGGGCATTTCGTATCCGGTGAAAATCATGCCCTCGCCGGCCTTGTCAAGCCATAGCTTGCCGTCCGGGTTGAGCATGATTTCAATGACTGCGGGGTCACGCAGGGCTTGCATGAAAACACTGCCGCACTCGCGCGTCAGTTTTTCCTCAAGCCGCTTTCTGGTTTCATGTTTTGACATACGTTTTGACCGTCCTAAGCTCGGCGTGATACATTTATATCACACTCCATCATACACGAGCAAGCAATGGGAGCTGCAATGCAACGAAGAGACATCACCACCGAAGCCGTCACGCGGCAGGTCGAGGCAATGGGCTGTGACGTGTTCGAGGTCGGCGTTTTCGACGCCAAGGCCGAGCGCATGCTTATCAAGACCTGGGACAAGGAAACCGTCCTGCGGTCGGTTCCCTACCTCAAACACCAGAACATGCAGGGCAACCACATCTACATCCGCCCGCACGGCGAGCATGGCCTTACCCTGGTGGATGACTTGACCGCGCAGGCGGTCAAGCAGATGGAGCGCGACGGCTTCACGCCCGCCGTGCTCACCGAAACCAGCCCGCGCAACTTCCAGGCGTGGGTCAAGCACTCGGGCACCGAGAAGCTGCCCACAGCCATTTCCACCGAGGCCGCGCGTGAGCTGGCGACGCGCTACGGTGGCGACCCCGGCTCTGCCGACTGGCGGCACTTCGGCCGCCTGGCTGGCTTCACCAACTGCAAGGACAAGCACCGTCAGCCGAACGGGCTGTTCCCATTCGTGCGCCTGCACGGTGCCAGCGGCCAGGTCTACGGCCACGCCGCCGAGTTCATCGACGGCGTGCGCCAACAGCACGACCAGCGCCTGGCGGATGAGCAGGCCCGGCGCAAGCAGTACGAGCAGGCCGCGCCCGTCCAGCCCCAGGCCGGCCGCTCGCTCAAGACCATCGACGACTTCCGCCGCAATCCGGCCTACGGCAGCGATGACCACCGCGCCGACCTGGCCTACGCGACTTACGCGCTGTCCAAGGGCGTCGGGGCAGGGGCCATCGAGCAGGCGCTTCGCACCCGCGACCTGACGCACAAAGGCAGCGAGGCCCGGCAGCGCGATTACATCGACCGCACCATCGCCAAGGCCGCCGAGCGTGCCAAAGGCCGGGGCCTGACTTAATTTTCCCGCCCCGTCGGGGCGGCGCGGATAAGCCCCCTGCCCTCTGAAATTTCCGCGCGCGGAAATTCTCATCGTTCTAGTTCTTCCCTTCCCCTGAACTGACCGGGCATCGTAGCCGGTCAGGCATCCCTTCCAGGGGCCGCGCCTGTGGCCCTGAACAGACCCATGACCACCGGCAAAGGCTCGGGCAAAGCCCGGCCTTTGCCGCCCCTGTCGATGCGCAGCACGACAGGATCACTGCCCACCGCACCGTGCCCGGTGCGGCTCTTCACGCCAGCCGCTCGCGTCTGTCTGTTCATCGCAACTCCCTGAAAACCGGAAACCCCGAAGTCGCTGGATTTCCGCGCGCGGAAATCCAGCCCCAAGCAACTCGGTTGGCGCTTGTCGGAAACCACCAAGCCACAATCGCCAACCCTCAGTAGTGGAACATAAAGAACGGTAGCGATGATGTCATATTTTACCCGCAAGTGCAAGCCTGTGCTTGCTTTTTTGCGGTATCGTAGGTAGTATTTTGGGTATCTGGCGATACCGCCTAACCCACTTTGAAGGCAAACCACACATGGGCAAGCAGTACGGCGTCCGCTGTGACGATGACTTTCAGGCGCAGATCGAAGAGGCCGCCAAGGCGCGCGGCTGGTCTGTGCCCGACCTGTTCCGCGAGGCGACGCGGCAGTACATCAAGGGCGATGAGTTCCACCGCCTGCTGGTCGATTTCGAGAAGCGCCAGGCCGGTAGCTTCAAATCCATGCACCGGGAGGTGCGCCGCATGCGGAACGAAATGCAGGTGCTCATGACCGTGCAAGAGCTGTTCATCAAGTCGTACTACATGCACACCCCGCCCGTCCCGGAGGACGCGCGGCCGGTGTCCAAGGCGCAGGCGATGGAACGCTGGGAGAAGCTGGTTCGCGCCATCGCCGACGCCATGCAGGTCGGTGGCTCGCTGTCCAGCATCACGGTTGCGCTGGATTCGGCTGGCTTGGATGGATGACGGAAATTTCCGCGCGCGGAAATTTGGGGCCGCGATGAATGGCTGAATCCGACAACGACCGCTACAAGATCACCCTCAAGGTGCGAGGCGGAAAGAAGGCCAACGACGTGCGCGCCACGTCGAACCTCATCAAGCGCGTCAGCGCCTTGATGCGGACAGGCAACCGCCCTGCCGCTCACGCCAGGGGAAAAGCGCGCGGCGGGAAGCCGGGGCGCGGTGCTGGGCGCACGGGTGCGACCCACCTGATGCAGCGGTGCAATGTCCGCATGACCTATGCGGCGAACAAAGGCGACGGGCAATGGGCGGCGCATGGCCGGTACATCGCCCGCGAATCTGCAACCCTGGGCGACGAGCTGGAGAAGTCGCCCGATGACATCGAACGAGAGGCCGAGGGCCTTACCAACGAGAAGGAGCGCGACGATGACCGATATGACCGAGCAGTTCCCCGAGCTGGCTGGGCTAGAACCCTACGCCAGTCCTACCTTGCAGAGATTGGAGGCAAGCCGGAGGCCAAAACCCTCAACGGTTTGCGAAGCCTGTCCGGGGTCGGTGTGGTTCACTTCCCCGGCCGGGGTGAAGTGCTATTGCCGGGTGATGCACCTGGTGACGTGGAGCACGGAGGAGCCGAACGAGCTGACGCACTGCGACGGGGAAGTTATGGCAAACCTGGAGCGGGCGCAGCAACTGGCCGAGGGGCAGGGCGGCTAAGTTCGGAGACGCTGGGTTTCGGCGCTACGGGCGACATCCCGCTGGTCGAAACGCTCGACGCCTGGCAGAAGTCCGCAGACCCTCGCGTGTTCAAGCTCATCCTGTCCCCCGAGTTCGGGGACAAGATGGACATGCGCCAGCTCACCAGGGACTACATGGACAAGCTGGAGCGCGATTTAGGCGTGCCGCTGGAGTGGTGCGCGGCCGCCCACTACAACACTGACCACCCGCACGTCCACATCGCCCTGCGCGGCCGTGACCGCAACGGGCACGAGCTGCGCATCGACCCCAGCTATGTCAAGACCACCCTGCGGCAGCGCGCCCAGGAAGCGGCAACACAGCAAATCGGGGTTCGCACCGACCAGCAGATGGAAGAGGCGCTAGACCGCCAGGTGCAGCAGCAGCGGTACACCGACCTTGACCGCATGATTCTCAAGAAGGCAGCACGCCAGCCGGACGGGGCCGCCACGATCAGCTACGGCGACCCTATTCCGAAGAACGGCCAGATGCGCGAACTGCGCGTGCGCCAGATTCGCCGCCTGGCCTATCTCGAAAAAATGGGCATGGCCGAGCGCACCGGCCCGATGGCCTGGCGACTGCCCGGCCACTTCGAGCACGCCTTGCGCAACGTCCAGGTGAGCAATGACCGGCTCAAGACGATGTACCAAAACCGCAAGCTGCTGTCCGACCCGCGCTTGCAGCTCCAGGCGACTGATATGCGCCAGGCCCGCCGCGTGGCGGGCCGCCTGATCGCCACCGGCATCGACGAAGCGCGCGATGCGCCGTACATGCTGGTTGAGGGGATTGATGGTAAAGTGCATTATTTGTATCAGTCTCGCCAGGCACAGCAGGCGCGCGGGGAGGGGTTGAAGGTCGGCCATTTCGTGGTCATCACGGCCGACAACTTCACCGACCCAAAGGACGGGAAGGAGAAGCTGGCTATCCGCTTCAAACACCTGGGCGCAGCCGACGCTCTCCTGAAAGACCCGCGCCACTTGGCCGGCGAGGCGATGCGCACCGTCAGCAGCACGGGCCGGCTACCGGAGGAATCCGGCTTTGGCGGCTGGCTGGGCCAGTACCAGCGAGCCGTCAGAGCAGCCGGGCAGGAGCTGCTGGAACGCGGCAAGGTGCGCCCTGCGCCGGAGCGCGAAGGCTTGGAAGTCGCACCGCGACAAACGGCCGAGCGCACGCCGACACGGGGTAAAGACAGGCCGCGCGGCCCATCTCGTTGACACACTGAAAGAAGGAGTGCTTATGCGTTTGCGTTATATGTTGACCGCGTTGCTCGCCCTGGCTGGATTGACCAGCCAGGCGCATGCGGGAGCTTCCGCCAAGAAGGAGTACGTCTGCCCTGGCGGCTACGTCTCCCCTTATGGCGAGTGCGGCGGCGACCAGGCCCCCATCGGGGAGCGCGTCACCGTCTATATCCAGGCCAACGGCGCGGACGCCGGCCGGCCGGGTTCCTACTTCATCGGCGCGCGTCGCAACGGCCAGGACATCGTGATGTACACGGCCAGCGGCCAGTGGCTGGGCTGGCAGGGCGGCCTGTATGAGCCTGCCGGCGTCGATGCCGCCATCACCACCAACACCCGCAGTTTCGTCGTGCTCGATAAGCAGTTCGTGTGCTCGCTGGCCGGTGCCGGCCAGGTCGAGCTGTGGGCCGGCTACGGCGTGCTCGACAAGCAAAGCGAGTTCCTGGTAGCCAACTACCACGCCGAGGCGAACCCGCGCATTCCTGCCGACCACATCCGCAAGGTCTACACGCAGAACGACATGACCAAGAACGGCAAGTTCTGGAACGTGCTGAACGTGTCGTGCGGCGACATGGGAGGCGGTGGAGGCTAAGACCGAAGGCCGGCCCATGCCGGCCTTTTTTCCGGCGCTGCGCGTCGCCGGAATCGTGGCCGGGTCAGTTCCGGCCACACGCGCAAGCGGAGCCTGGGATGACGCCCAGGCATTGGCCGGGATGTCCGGGTACGGACTAGCGGCGTTTTTTTAAGGAGGCATGACATGCCCGAAGCAAACCAAACCGTAGGAGTTCAAGCAGAGACGGGTAAGACCCGCATTGACGACCAGGAAGCGAATTCCATCCGCTTCACCCGTCACACGCCCGAGGCCGGCGACCCGACCTACACCGCCGCGTTCTACAGCGGCAGCAAGGTCGTCGCCAAGTTCGACAAGCTGGACGCGGACAGCCTGGCCGACACCGTGGGCGACAAGAACGCCAAGGCCATCATCCAGGCCGAGGGCGAGAAGGGCATCCTCAAGGGCGAGGCGCTGCACAACGAATACGGCATCAGCCCGGAAGAGAGCCAGCGCCGCAGCGCCGAGAAGGAGCAGCGCAAAACGCGCGACTTCATCGGCGGCATCCCGATGGAATCCATGCCGGGCCACCGCATGGTCTACAACGACCAGCCGGGCATGGCCGGCGTCGAGGTCGTGACCCCGAACCTTGACCGCATCAGCTTCGGCGGCCGTCCGGCCGTCGAATCCTTCATCCAGGAGAACAACATCCCGGCGCATGAGGCCCAGGTGTTGCGCGTGCTGGATGCGGGCGCGGACAGGGTGCGGTCGGAGCCTGCCTACCCGGAAATCAAGACCTATGCCGCGCGCGAGGACGGCCGCTACTCGGGCCGCATCGTTCACATCGACGGCACCCATGCCGTGCAGGACTTGAACGGCAAGAGCGTCATCGTCCACGACCTGGCGAAGCTCCAGGGCACGCAGCATCAATCCGCGCTCCACCCGCTGGGTGAATCGCTGGAAACCGGCAAGCGGCTCACCATCGAGTACGGCAAGGAAAACGTCCTGATCGGCCCGGAGCAGCCGCGCGAGCCGCGCCGCGAGGGGCAGGGCAGGGCGGCCGATGGCCGCGAACCCAGCAGCGAAGGCCAGGCACAAAGCCGCGACCAGCAGGGCCGCGAGAAAGGCCCGGAGAAGGCCGGCGCAGGCGAACCCGTGGCGAACGAGCTGACCGCGCTCAAGAACGCGCACATGGGCAAGGACGCGAAGATGTACATGGCGCGAGAGAACAATGGGTTCTCCAGCTACACCGGCACCGTGATCGCGGAAACCGGCTCGCACATCCTGCAACGCCTGAACGACAAGACGGTGATCGTCCACGAGAAGGTCAACGTCAACAAGGATGTTGAGGTCGGGCAGAACGTCAACCTGACCTACTCCAAGGGCCGCGTCTACGTCAACGACCCGAGCCAAGACCGGCAACAGCAGCGCGGCCAGGCCCAGGATAAGAGCGGCGAGCGTGCGCCCGACCAGGGCCGTGCCGACACCGACCCGAGGCAATCCTTCTTTCAGGCGCGCAGCATCATCCTCAAGGAGTTCGGGCAAGGCTCAAAGGTCTACGACCCGAATCTGGACAAGGGTGACTACAAGGGCCAGGTCGTCGTCATCACCGACAAGCATGTGGGCCAGCGCCTGGGCGCGAACACATTTGTCATTCACGACAAGGGCAACCTGTCCGGCGAGTACCACAAGGGCCAGTCGGTGCAGGTCAAGTACGCCAACCAGCGGGCGACCGCCGTGGAGCTGACGCGGACACAAGGCCGCGACCAGGGCCAGGGGCCTAGCCTGGGCGTCAACCGCTAACCAGCCGCACCGCCGCCGCCCCGCGCGGCGGCGGGAAAAGGAAACCGAGCATGGCAAAAAACCAGAACCTCCAGAACCCGCTTTACAAGCTGCCAACGAAGCCGCCGAACCTCTCCGGCGTGATGTGGGGGGCCGTGCTGCTCGGGCTGGTTCTCATCGTCATCGTCAGCAGCATCGCCACGCAATACCTCGCGTGGCGTCTTGCTTTCCAGCCCGCCCTGGGCGCACCCGTGGCCCACCTGGGCAGCTTCCCCATCTACCAGCCCTTCGGCTGGGTCGAATGGGGATGGAAGTACGGCACTGTCGAGGACGCTTACCTGAAAAGCGTCCTGTCGCACGTCTACTATTTCGTCACCGGCTCGGTGCTTATCGGCGTGCTGGTGGCCGGCTACCTCAACTACCGGCGCACCAAGAACCTGGGCGGCGGCAATGAACACTTGCACGGTTCCGCGCATTGGGCCAGCCAGGACGAACTGAAAGCGACCGGCCTGCTGGGCACTGGCAAAGGCGTGTACGTCGGAGCGTGGAAGGCCCCGAACGGCGACATCAACTACCTGCGGCACGACGGCCCGGAACACGTCATGGCCTTCGCCCCGACCCGTTCCGGTAAGGGTGTCGGCCTTGTGCTGCCGACCCTCTTGAGCTGGCCGGCGAGCGTCCTGGTGTACGACATCAAGGGCGAGAACTGGGCGCTGACGGCGGGCTTCCGCAAGTCCATCGGGCAAACGTGCTTGAAGCTGGAGCCGACCGCCACGGATGGTTCCAGCGTCAAGTTCAACCCGCTCCAGGAAATCCGCCTGGGAACGGATAAGGAGGTATCCGACGTTCAGAACATCGTCACGATGATCGTTGACCCGGACGGCAAGGGCTTGAACGACCATTGGGCCAAGACCGGCCACGCGCTGCTGGTCGGCGCGGTGCTGCATGTCCTGTACGCCGAGCCGGACAAGACCCTGGCCGGCGTCGCTAACTTCCTCTCCGACCCGTCGCGCTCCATCGACGAGACGCTGAACTACATGCTCAACACCGAGCATGACCCGGCGCTGGCACGCGGATGGCGCGACCCCACCGGCAAGGCCACGGGCGCGCACCCCGTCGTCACCGCGTCGGCCCGCGACATGCTCAACAAGTCCGAGAACGAAATGTCGGGCGTGCTCTCGACCGCGATGAGCTTCCTCACGCTGTACCGCGACCCCGTGGTGGCCCGCAACACGGCCTACAGCGAATTCCGTGTGCGCGACCTGATGAACGCCGATAACCCGGTGTCGCTGTACCTGGTCGTGCCGCCCAGCGACAAAGACCGCCTCAAGCCGCTGGTGCGCCTGGTCATCAACCAGATCGTGCGCTCGCTCACCGAATCAATGGAGTTCAAGGACGGCCGCAGCGTCGCCGGCTACAAGCACCGCCTGCTGCTGCTGATCGACGAGTTCCCCAGCCTGGGCAAGCTCGACATCTTTGAAGAGGCCCTTGCCTTCATCGCCGGCTACGGCATGAAGGCATACCTGATCGTGCAGGACTACGAGCAGCTTTGCTCCGACAAAGCCTACGGCCGCAACGAGACGATTTTCTCGAACTGCCACGTCCGCATCGCCTACGCGCCGAACAAGATTCAGACCGCCGAGCTGCTGTCCAAGATGACGGGCACCACGACCATCATCAAGGCGCAGAACAGCTACAGCGGCGACCGCCTGACGCCCATGCTGTCGAACGTCTCGACATCCGTGCAGGAAGTCCAGCGCGCCCTGCTGACGCCCGACGAAGTGATGCGCCTGCCGGCCGCCAAGAAGGACGCGGGCGGCAACGTGCTGGAGGCCGGCGACATGCTCATCTTCGTGGCCGGCCACGCGCCGATCTACGGCAAGCAGATCCTCTACTTCCAAGACCCGACTTTCAGCCAGCGCGCGAAGCTCACCGCGCCGGCCGCAAGCGACCAGCTCCACGTCGCGCCGGCCGTAGTGACGCAGACCCAGCCCGCAACCCCCGCCGCGCCGGCCAGCGCGCCGGCAGCGCAGCCGCAGGCCGCGCCGAAGCTCGACGCGCCTGGCGTGGTGCCCGAGACGCCGAGCGCGCCCGTGGTGCCGGCCGTGGCCGCCAGCTATGCAGCGGCCGAGGCGGTGCCGGCCGCACTGGAGCCGGCACCGGCCGAGCTGTCCGACCCTGGCGTGGATGTCATCGAGTACGCGCCGGCCGAGCTGTCAGAGCCTGCACCGGCCGCTGCCGACCAGGACGACGATGCGCCGCCGCTGGAAGCGTTCGACAGCATGCCCCCGGCAGACGACCAGGCCGAAGCCGAGCCGGCCGACGTGGCGACAAACGTGGCCACCGCGGCCGCCGGGCCTGTCACCAATGCCGAGGAAGCCAGCAGCGCCGGTACGGCCAGCGGCGACGACCTGCTGGCCGACCTCAAGGCCCTGTCGGCCAACATCGAGGACGACGATGACGTGTTCAGCATGTTCGACGACGTGCTCAACGTCGCGCCTGCTGGTGACGACCAGGCCGACGCCGCAGAGAAGCCTGTCGCCAAGGCTTCCGGCAGCGGCGGCCGCACCAAGAAGGCAGACCCCGCCGACGACCTGTACGCCGGCATGGCCGACGTGCTCGACGAAGTAGCCCAATCCCATCCCTCAATCGACCGCTAAGGAGGTTTCACCATGAAGTACATCAACCGTCAAACCATCGCCGGCTTCATCGGCAACAGCCCGGAGCTGCGCTACATGCCCAACGGCCAGGCCGTGATCGAGCTGCGCGTCGCCACGGCCCATTCCTGGAAGGACAGGGCCAGCAACCAGTGGCACAAGGAAACCGAGTGGCACAACTGCGTGGCCTACCGCGACGATGCCGAGAAGATCGCCAAGATTTACACCAAGGGCGACGCCATCTACATCGAGGGCCGCACGCGCACCCGCGAGTGGGAGGCCAAGGACAAGTCCAAGCGCAGCCGCAAGGAACTCATGATCGAGCTGCACAACAAGATCGACGCCGAGGGCATGAAGCTGTCGGCCGACGACGTGCCGCCCGGCGACGACGACGTGCCGCCGCAGACTGGCGACGACGGCCCGGCCGGTGGTGACAGCAATGACGGCTTCATCGCCTGACACATTGCCGGCGTGGTCATGGCGTGATACATTTATATCACTCTTGACCATTGGGAGACGACGACGATGAAACTGACCCGACGCGCGCTGCTGCTGACCGCGCTGCCTGGTGTCCTGCTGACCGTGGCCGGCCTCGTTGCCGGCCTGGGCTTCGGCCTGCGCATCAACACCACCAAATCGCTGCCCCTGGGCCTCTACCAAGTCACCGACCAGGTGCATAAGGGCGGCTACGTGTCCGCCTGCGTGCCACTCGACGCGCCGACCATGCGGACGGCCATCGAGCGGCACTATTTCCCGGACGGAACGTGTCCGGGCGGGGTGGCCCCCTTGCTCAAGCACGTCGCCGCCGTGCCGGGCGACACCGTGACGCTGACGGCCGAGGCCGTCATCATCAACGGCCAGGCGCTGGCGAACACCAAGACCGTCTACCAAGACCGCTACGGCGCGCGCCTGGAGCCGGTCGCCCGTGGCACCTTCACCGTCCCGCCTGACACCTACTGGCTGATCGCCAACGAAAACCGTGGCAGCTACGACAGCCGCTACTTCGGCCCGGTGCCGAAGGCGGCCATCGAGCACGCCATGCGGCCGGTGCTCCTGTTCTAAGGCGCGCGGCGATGTCGAAGCATCCCCGGCAGCACGCCAAGAAGCCTACGCACGTCCCTTCGGACGTGCTTTCGCATGCCTACTGCTACCGCCTGCGCCGCGATGCCTTGTTCATCGCGGCTCAGACAAAGCCGGTGGCGGATAACCGATTCCTGCACTGGATACAGGCCCGCCTGCTCGACGCCCTGTACCACGACCCGGCCGTGCCGGCCGAGGTCAAGCCGGCCCTGGCCGACTTCCATGCCAAGACCACCCTGAACGTGTTGCAAGACCGGCGCGGCGAACGCCGCCGCAACCGGCTCGCACAGGAGGAAACACACCCATGAGACGCCTATTCATCGCCGAGAAGCCGAATGTCGGCGCGGCCATCGCCGAGGTCATGCCCGGCGCTGTCAAGCAGCGCACCCACTACGTGGCGGGCAACGACATCATCACCTGGTGCTTCGGCCACATCCTTGAGCAAGCCATGCCCGAGGACTACAACCCGGCATTCAAGAACTGGAGCGCCGAACACCTGCCCATCGTGCCGCCGAGCTGGAAGCTGCTGCCGAAGGAAGAGAGCGCGGCCCAGCTCAAGGCCATCAAGGAGCTGCTGGGCCAGGCCGACGTGATCGTGAATGCCGGCGACGCCGACCGCGAGGGCCAGCTACTTGTCGAGGAAGTCTTGCACTACCTGGGCAACAAGAAGCCCGTCAAGCGCGTGCTCATCACCGACAACAACCCCGGCCCGGTCAAGCAGGCCCTGGCGGCCATCAAGGACAACTCCGACCAGATGTTTCAGGGCTGGTATCTGTCGGCCCTGGCGCGCTCGCGCTTCGATTGGCTGTTCGGCTTGAACCTCACCCGTGCCTACACGCTCGCCGCGCGCCGCATCGGCTTCGACGGCGTGCTGTCCGTGGGTCGCGTGCAGACGCCCACGCTGGCCCTTGTGGTCAAGCGCGACCTGGAAATCGAGAGCTTCCAGTCCAAGCCCTTCTACACCCTCACCGCCCAGGTCAAACACGCCAACGGCGCGTTTGCGATGGCCTGGAAGGCCAAGGACGAGCAGGCCGGCCTGGATGATGCCGGCCGCCTGATCGACGCCGGCATTGCCCAGGCGCTGGCCCAGCGCCTGACCGGCAAGCCCGCCGTCATCACCAAGTACGAGAAGGCCACGAAGAACGACGGCCCGCCGCTGTTGTTCGCGCTGTCCACGCTCATCAAGGCGGCCAACAACAAGTACGGCTACGGCGCGCAAGACGTGCTCGACACCTGCCAGTCCCTGTACGAGAAGCACAAGCTGACCACCTACCCGCGCGTCGATTGCGAGTACGCATCCGACGACCACCATGCGGACGCGCCGGAGCGGCTGGAGGCCATCCGCGCCAACCGTCCCGACCTGGCCGCGCTGGTCGGCAAGGCCGACCCCAAGCGCAAGTCCAACGCCTTCAACTCCAAGAAGGTGACGGCGCACCACGCCATCATCCCCACGTCGCGCAAGGCCGACCTCGCGGCCTTGTCGCCGATGGAGAAGAACGTCTACGACAAGGTTTGCCGGTCGTTCCTGGCGCAGTTCTTCCCGGCCTATCAGTACCTGGCAACCGCCATCGAGGCCGACATCGACGGCGAGCATTTTTCCGCGCGCGGAAACACGCCCGTCGCCCAGGGATGGCGCGAGGTGTACACCCAGCCTGCCGACGACAGCGACGCCGAGCCGAAGGCCGCCGAGGACGACGACAAGCAGACCCTGCCGGCCATGCAGAAGGGCGACCGTGCCGCCGCCGAGAAGGTGACGGTCAACAACCGCAAGACCACGCCGCCGCCGCGCTACACCGAGGGCACCTTGCAGGACGCCATGAAGGACATCCACAAGTTCGTGGACGACCCCGAGGTGAAGAAGCGCCTGCGCGAAGGGCAGGGCATCGGCACCGAGGCGACGCGGCCCGGCATCATCGAAGAGCTGAAAAAGCGCACCTTCATCGGCCCCGAGAAGGCCGGTAGCAAGAAGATCGTCAGCAGCAAGACCGGGCGCGGCCTCATCCTGGCCTTGCCACGGCACGCCAAAGACCCGGCGCTGACGGCCCTGTGCGAACAGGCCCTAGACGCCGTGGCGGCCGGCAAGATGACCGTTGACGACTTCCTGGCCCGCAACATCGGCTTGATTACCAAGCTGTGCAAGGAGGCCGAGACGGCCACCTTGAAGGTGCCGGTGACGCCGCAAGTGTCTTGCCCGACCTGCAAGGCCGGCTTCCTCAAGCGCCGCGAGGGCAAGACCGGCCACTTCTGGAGCTGCACCAATTGGAGCGCCGAACCGAAGTGCGAGGCGAAGTTCCAGGACGTGAACGGCAAGCCGCTCACCGAGGCGCTGCCCGACATCACATGCCCCAAATGCAAGACGGGCACGCTGCGCCGCGTGCCAGGCAAGAACGGCTATTTCTGGTCGTGCAGCAACTACAAGAACGAGGCGGCGAAATGCGACGCCTCGTATCCCGACCTGTCCGGCCGGCCCAACTTCAACCCGGCTCCACGGAAGCCAGTCGGCAAGGGCAGCAAGACCGGCATCAAGTCGATTCTCGGCGGGAGGCGATGAATGCGCTGGGGCATCTACTACCTGCGGATGAACCCGTCCGACATCTATGGCCTGAACATCATCCTCTTCGCGGCCGCAATCGGCTTCCTCGCCTGGAACGATCAAATCCTGCTGCTGCCGTTCGCCGCGCTGCTGCCCTTTCTTTGGGCGGAAGCGCCCACGCGGATACAGGCAGGGCTTGCCGCCCTGGTGTACTACCTGGCCGCCGCACGCGGCCTACCGCACGGCACCCAGGTCTTTTTCGGAGCCGACGCACCGCCCTACTTCGGCTATGCCTTGTGGGCCGGCGCGAGCCTGTTGCTGGCCCTGCCGTGGTTTGCCCTGTGGTCGCGCGAGCTGACGCCGCGCGCCGTCGCCTGGCGCATGCCGCTGGCCCTGGCGCTGACGGCGCTACCGCCCATCGGCATCTTCGGCTGGGCGCATCCGCTGACTGCGGCCGGCGCGCTCTTCCCCGGCTGGAGCTGGGGCGGCCTGGCGGCCCTGTGCGCCCTCATGTACTGGAGCTGCATCATGCGCGGCATCGGCCGGCCGCTGCTGGCAGCCGCCTTCGTCGCGGCCTACGCGCTGGCCTTCATGCACGCCGAGAAACCGGCCGCCTGGCGCGGCATCGACACCGAGTACGGCGGCACGGTGCTGTCCGGCCAGCAGGCGCTGGCGAACTACATCATGCGCGCCTACGACACGAACACGGGCCTCATCGAGCGCACCGCGAAGCTGCCTGCGCGCAGCATCGCCCTGTACCCCGAATCGCTGGCCGGCCCCTGGACACCCACCACGGCCGACCTGTGGCGGCCCGCCGCAGACCGCCTCATCGCCAAAGGCTCGACGGTCATGCTCGGGGCGGAGGTGTTCCACCCCAGCGGCAAGTACGACAACGTAATCATCAGCGTGGGCAGCGACGCCGGCATCAAGTACCGGCAGCGCATGCCCGTACCGATTTCCATGTGGCGGCCCTACAGCAATCAGGGCGCGGTCGCGCACTGGTTCGATGCGGGCGTGTTCGAGCTGCACGGCCAGCGCGTTGCCGCGCTGATCTGCTACGAGCAGCTTCTTGTGTGGCCGGCGCTCGTATCGCTGGCCCACAACCCCCAGGTGATCGTCGCGCCGTCGAACGCCTGGTGGAGCCGCGACACATCCATTCCCGACATCCAGCGGACGGCGCTGCGCGCCTGGGCACGCCTGTTCGACGTGCCGCTGGTGACAGCTTTCAACATCTGACCAGGAGAACAAGAACATGCCGCCTGATATGCCGCCCGTGCCGCCGCTCGACATGCCGGCCATCATCCAGCAGTGCGCGCCGAACGTGGGGTTCGACACCATGAAGGCCATCGTCCACGTTGAATCGAAGGGCCGGCCGCACGTCATCGGCTACAAGGTCGCCCACGCCAACGGCGTCTACACCCTCACCCAGCAGCCCAAGGACAAGGCAGAGGCCGTTTCCTGGGCGCGCTGGATGCTCGACAACGGCTACCGCTTCGACGCCGGGCCGGCGCAGGTCAACTCTACCAAGTTCCGCGCCTACGGCCTCACGGCCGAAAGCGTGTTCGAGCCTTGCACGAACATCAAGGCCGGGGCGGCTATCTTGAGCGATGCCTACCAGGCCGCGAGCCGCCAGTACGGCCCCGGCCAGCAGGCGCTGCTGGCCGCGATTTCGGCCTACAACTCCGGCAACTTCGTCACCGGCTTTCGCAATGGCTACGTGCAGAAGGTAGCCGCTGCTGCTGGCGTGCCGGCGGCCCAGGCGCTGCCGGCATCGGCACCGCCCTTGAAGCCCACCGGAGCCGCGCCAAAGCCAGCCGCCAAGCGCCAGGCCGCGCCGGCCGAGAACCCCTACTACGACCGCACCAACCCGCTGACCGCGCCCAGCGAGGTCGATGCGTTCAAGAACCCGACCAGCAACTTCGGCGAGGCCGCCAAGTAAGCGGCCGACCGTCCACCACCATCAAGGAGCCTTACCCATGAAACGCACGCTCATCGCCACCGCCGTCGCCGCAACCCTGCTGCTGGGCGGATGTTCCACCCTGTCGAATGGCCCGGCGCAGCCGACCTCGCTGCGCTTCGACTACCAGGCCACCAACCGCGAGGCCACCGGCCTGATTCGCGCCTTCGACGACCGCGAGCACACCATCCTGCAATTCATCGACCTGGCGGCCGCGAACCCGGCGATCTACGACGCCGAGGGCCGCAAGCTCGACTACTCCCGTGTCGGCCAGTACGCCGTACTGCCCGGCCTGTATCCCAAGGTGACGGTGCGCGTGGGCGGCCAGGCCGCCGAGGTCAACACCACGCGCCCCGACGAAACCGAAGCGGTGCCGGCCGCGAACCCGCTGCCGGATGCCGCGTTGCGGCGCGAGCTGGAGGAAGCGCGCACCGAACTGGCCCGCACGCAGGAAGAGCTGGAGCGCGTCAAGGCCGAGCTGGCCGCCGTGCGCGGCAAGCCCGATGCCGCGCGTGACGCGCGCATCAGCGCGGAACTCGACAAGATCGAGGCCCGCATTGCCGGCGTCGCCGCCACCATCTACCGCGTGCGCTTCGGCTTCGCGCAAGCCGACTTCACGCTGTCCGAAGAGGCCAAGGCGACCCTGCTGCCGGCCGCCCGCGCTGCGCGCCTCATCAACGTGCGCGGGCGCACGGATAGCGCCGTCGCCGACGAGGCGAACGAGCGCATTGCCCGCGCCCGCGCCGAAGCCGCGCGCGCGTTTCTGATCGCCAACGGCGTCGAGGCCAGCCGCATCCGCACCTATGCGCAAGCGGCCGGTGGCTTCGTCGCGCCGAACAACACCGAGGAAGGCCGCGCCAAGAACCGTCGCGTCGAAATCGAGCTGATCGGCGTCCGGCCCAGCACGGTCGCCGCGCCGGCCACGAAGGCCGGCCGGGAGGGTTGATGCGCCCCGCCTGGCTGACAAGGGCGCGCGGCGGCGTCCAGGCGCTGACCGACTACCAGGCCGCCTACGCGGCCGAGGCGCAGCGCGCACGCGCTGCCCTGGCCCGCGCGCCCCAGGTGCGCAGCGCCGAGCTGGTGGCGGCCGCCGCGCACGTCATCCGCGTGTGCGCGAACGCCCTGTTCGTCTATCCCGTCGCCTTCGGCGCGCTGGCCGGCCTGGCCGTCTCGGGCTGGTCGCTCGACGCGGCCATGCAGGGCTTGCACCAGGTCTATTTCGCACAGCCCGCCGAGCAGCAGCAGGCGCTGCTGGAGGGCATCGTCAGGGCATGGGCCATCCTGGCCGTCATGTTCGTCGCGTTCGACATGGCGGTGCTCGACGTGCTCGCACCGCCACGGCTATCGCCGCTCGACCGCGCGGTAGACCTGCACATGCGCCAATGGGAGGGCCGCTACATCGCGGCCCTTCTTCAATCCACATCCAGGGAGGAAACCCATGAACGACCCGGTGAAGATCGTTGATCGCACCTTCATGAGCGGCGTCGCCACCGCGATCTACGCGGTACAGACGGCCGAGGCCGGCACCGCCTACATGAGCGTTACACGCTCCAACCACGGCAACGAGAAGCGCGTCGTCATCATCGTTGACGCCGGGCGCTTCCGGGCCGCGTGGCGGGCAGCTACCGGCCCCGCCTGGCGCGGCGCGCTGCATCGCTGGTTCGGCACCTGGCGGCGCAGCTTCAATGTACGCAGGCAGTGGCTCGCACACTTGCCGGTCGAAGCCTGGCGCACCGACTACAAGATGCGCGAGAGCGCGCGGCACTTCGCCCAGGGCCAGGCGAACCCCGTTCCGATGACGCGCGTGGGCCTGGCCGGCGAGAAGCCCGAGGACGGCATTGCCTTCGGCGATGGCACGACGCGGCTGCTGTGGCTGCTGGTGAATGGCGCGCAGGCGTTCCCGGTCGAATGCCGCGCGAGTGAGGCCGAGGCTTTGCAGAAGCTCGCGGGCTACCAGGACACCTACGGGCTGACCGTGCAGGAGCTGCTGGGCGATATGTCGTGGTCGGCCTGGCTGGAGCAGCAGCGTTCGACGCAACAGGCGTAACATGGACAAGCTCAATCACATCATCGCTTCGGGCAACGTCCGCGAGGACATGGCGCGTCTCTGCGGCGGCCAGAGCTGGCTATGGGCCACAACGTCGAGCGTGGTTATGGCTGGCTTCATGGAAAAGGTGAAGGCCAAGGGCATCAGCGACAGGGCCGACATCGAGGCCATCCTTTTCAGGGCACCGAACGAGGATTTCCGGGCCTTCGTCGAGGGCACCAGCGCGGGTTACATGGTCAGCACCGCAAGCGACAGCGAGCTTTCCAACATCCGGGCCAACATCGAGAACAGCCTTCAATAGCACCGGGCAATTTCCGGCCGCGAGGGCCGGAAACCGGCTATGTCGTGCTACGCATCGAGCCAACCAAAAACGCCGGCATTGCCGGCGTTTTCGTTCGTCTCTCCCCTCTCCCTGCGGTCGGGGCATCCAGCGCCTTTGCTCTTGCCCTCCGGGCGCTCAGTCCGTGCTACCAGCACCGCATCGGCGCTCGGGCATGGTGACGCCCGGGCGCGATCGAGCGCGGGCCGCTGACACCAAAGCCGGGATGGTGCCGGATCTGGCCGTGGCCACGTCCATATCTGTCACCACCCTTCCCCATCGCGCCGACGTGGCCGGCGCGACAACCGAATGAGCGTGTAGCAGACGCCGCCCACGGCGGCCATCACCAGCGAGAACAGCGGAAGCCTGCCGGCGCTGGCTATTGCCAACGCCACGGCACACAGACCGCCCACCGTCACCACGAGGAAGGCCCGGCCGCCTCGCCGGCCGTCGTGGTCGCGGTGGACGTAGACCAGGCACGCGGCCGCCACGGCCAACAGCACCGCCACGGCGTCGCCGCCGTCCACCAGCTCGAAGCCTGCGGCCGCCATCAGAAGGACGCAGAAGGCGGCCAGGCCGAGGCCGGCCAGCGTCTGCCCGGCCGAGGGCCGAAAGGGCGCGACGCCGACCACACGGCATTCGCCGTCGATGACTTCGCCCGGCCCGTTCGGCCGTCCCGTTCTCATCCGCATCGTTGCCCCCTTTCTTTGGTGACAGCAACACGCCGGCGCCGGCGTAGTCTTGTCACCACCTTGGACGACCCTATGCCGGCCAGTCCTAGCAGTGTAGACCGCAAGCCCTGGCCGGCCCACCCGGCCGCCGCGCTGCTGTGGTGTCAGACCGAGCTGACCAGGCGCGCGGGCCTGTCACCATCGGCGCGGGGCCTATGGTGCCGCCGCCGTGCCGGCGCGCTGGCCGTGTCAACAGGGGCGGTTTCCGCTGGAAAACCATAGCCGGATAAAATGACATCCCTCTAAACGGCTGTCAATCTATCCGACTAGCGCGACAAATAACTATCCGGCTAGACGGATATAATTATGTCGCACTACGCAGATAGAAAAGAATCGCACTAAACGGAGCGTATTCTATCCGCCTACGCGGAAGCGGACGAGAACCCGCCGCCGCCCCTTGGGCGGGGAAAAGGAACTGCCGGGCATGGTGTCAGGC
The DNA here is from genome assembly GCA_021496925.1 of Acidovorax sp. YS12. NCBI lineage: Bacteria > Pseudomonadati > Pseudomonadota > Betaproteobacteria > Burkholderiales > Comamonadaceae > Acidovorax > Acidovorax sp. YS12. Next base: position 22,787 of record CP053916.1, on the reverse strand, counting down.
CCGCGTGCCTGGCGCAAACATTTGTCACCATCCACCCTTGCAAAAGGGCACAAATGCCCTTATAATGGAGCCATCAGCAAACGAACATCGAACGAGGTAGCGCATGGAACTGGTCAAGAGCGTCAGCATTGAAAACATGGTGAACCAGCGGGCGGCCGTGGTGGCCCGGTTGAATCAGGCCCTGGACTTGATCGCCGAGGCCGAGGCGCTGGCAGCAGCCGCGAACGTCGGATTCCCGCGTCTGGTCATCGACAACCACTACGCGCTGCGCGGGCGCACGTTGACCCTCTGCGGCCAGTACGCGAGCCGCGACGACGATGTGCGCGCCGCGATGCTGCGCACGGTGGACGGGCCGGCCTGGCAGTACCTGATGAAAGAATCGGGCTTGCGCACCTTCATGGATGCCGAGGCACGCAGCAAGTGGGACAACCAAATCCACGAGGGCGACGTTCCCGAGCTGACCGCCGAAAACGTGCGGGCCACTTTTGGCGCGCTCTATGGGTCGCGGGGCGAGATGTTCGAGCGTGGCGTTCTGGAGTGCTTCCGCCGCCTGTCCTGGAACTACAAGACGAACGAGCCGTTCAAGTTCGGCAAGCGCATCATCCTGAACTACCTGTTCAGCTATGGGTCGCCCAACCACCGCACCACCGACCAGCTCGACGACCTCTTGCGCGTGTTCTACGTGCTCGACGGCAAGCCCGAGCCTGACCACCGCAACGGCTTCTACCTGATGGTGTCCGACGCGCGGCAGCGCGGCGAGACGCAGGCCGAAAACGCCTACCTGCATGTCAAGTGGTTCAAGAAGGGAAGCGGCCATGTGCTGTTCAAGCGGCCCGACCTGGTGGAGAAGATGAACGGCATACTGGCGAAGCATTACCCGCACGCCCTCGCTTCGGAGGTGCGCTGATGGCCGCCGCGCTGCTGTGGCGCTACTCGCTGCGCTGGGGCCTGCCGCACCGGCCCTGCCCCGGCCCGCACGAGCTGGCCGCCGCCGAGGTGCCGGCCGGGCAGCAGTGCCCGCCCGAGGTGGCGAACCTGTGGAGGCCGGGCACCGGCTACGTCGTGTGCATCGACTTCCCCCAGGCTGGCCCGGTCAAACAGTGGAGCCAGGAGGCGCGCGCCAGGGTGCGGCAGCGCAACCTGGCGAAGCGCCTGGCCCGAGACGTGCCGCTGTTCGCCGATGAGCTGTACGCGGCCGAGCTGGAGAAGCGGCGGGGTTACTACGACGGACAGAGATAGGAGGCCATGCCATGACGACGAACGCCACCACCAAAGCCCGCGCCCTGCTGGGCGCACGCCTGGCGCTGTGCGCTGCAATCGCGGCCGGCGTGGTGTTCATCGCCGACCGGCTGCTGACCGGCCGCTGGTGGCCGGTTTTCCCCGCCCTGCGGCGCTTCGCGGCCGAGCTGGGCGGTGCGGTCGCTGGCCTGGTCGATGTCGCAGCGGTCGGCCAGTTCCTGGCGACGCACTCATGGCGGCCGTTCCTGATCGTCACGGGCTGCGCGGCCCTGTTCGGCATGCTCGCGCTGCGGCATGTGCCGCCCGGCCGGTCGCGCGTGCTGATCGACTACGCATCGGCCGCGTGTGGCTTCCTCTTCGCCGTCGCCGGCACGCTGTACGGGCTGTTCACGTTGACCGGGAGCTGGCAGACCGCGCAACTGTGCGCGGCCGTGCTGGTGCTCTTCGTTATCGGCTCGCTGCTGAAAAGGCGCTGACACCCTGCCGGCGTCTATCGCGCCACGGCAGGCCGTCTATCGGCCCACCGGCTGGCGTCGAACGCGCCACCGGGCTTTCGTCCATCGTGCCACCGCATCGCGCTGGAAGCCGCGCCAGGACTGGCTCTCGCGTTGCGTAACACGCGCGCGCGGTTCTTTAACTTTTCTCTTTAACCCTCTAACAACATCCTTGAACCGCCGCCGCCCCTTGGGCGGGAAAAAGGGAGACACCCAGGCCGTTCTATTGGTGACAGTAAGGCGCACTAGGAAAGAAAAAATGTCACCATGAACGCTTGCACAAGGGCACAAATGCCCTTACAATAGAGCCATCATCAACGAACATTGAAGGAGAGCCGCAATGTCCCGAACCATCGACATCACTCCCACCTGGGGCGAGTGGGCCAACATCTACCGCCGCTTTGCCGAATGTGGCGAGGCCAATGCAGTGCGTGAGCTGCGCGCCGACTTTGCGAAGGCAATGGCCGCAGCTCAGGCGCTGCAAGACATCCGGGGCACCCTGACCGAAGCCCAAGCCGCCATCGTCTCCAAGACCTTGACGGCCGAGCTGACCAAGCAGGGTTTCTAAGGGGCGGCCCGTGATTCGCGCAGAGGAAGCCACCCCGTACCAGCAGTGCATTCGCCCCTGGGTGTACGACCGCATCGAGGTTCGCGCCAGCGTGTTCACAGGCCCGGCCAAGGGTACGCACCACCGGGCCGACTTCGAGCGTCCGACCGAGGAACTGCGGTTCAGCCTGGTCGGCACCTGGCACTGCGAGTTCCCGAGCGGCCCTCACCTTGGCGACTTCGCGGCCTACTGCCGTGGCGTCACCGGGCGCGATGGCTTCTACGGCCTCGCCGGCCTGCGGCGGGTGAACCCGTGACGTGCGCCATGCAGCAGGGCTACCGCGTCACCTGTCCGCGCTGCGGCGGTTCCGGCCGCCTGGCGCAGCATTCGACCGTGCTGGGCGGTGTGTGCTTCGCCTGCAAGGGCAGCGGCTTCCGCGTGCAGAAGTCCCAGCCTGCCGCGCCGGCTGTCCGCTTCGCCGTGTCGGCGTGCTCGCTGCGCACGGGCGAACGGGTCAGCCCGGTTTTCTGGTTGCTGGCCAAGTCCGAGCGCCAGGCGTTGACGAAGGCCCGCGCGCAGATCGCCAAGGGCAACGGATACGACCCGGCGACTGTTTCCGTTTCCATGAATCCATGATGACCAAGGAGGTTCACACCATGACCAACACCACCACGAGCACGGTTCTTTCCCCCGGCCTGCCGGTCGCGGGACAAGTCCGCGTGCAGTACGAGGCCGGTTCCTTCCTCGCCTTCTTCGACGAGCTGGGCCAGTGCCTGGGCCGCAAGCCCTGGGCAGAAACCGGCATCCCCGACGATGCTGATTACGTTGCCTTCCTGCTGGCCCGCTATGGCACCCTGGCGACCGCCAAGCGCGTGCTCATCGACGGCGACCAGGACGCCGACCCCGAGGTGATCGAGCGGCGGGAATACCAGGCCGTCCAAGAGGCGGCGAGCGCCTGGAAAGCACGATGGCCGGGCCACTGCACCCATTGCGAGGGTGCAGGCGGCACCCACTCCCCGGCTACGCGCTGGGAACCGGAGGACTACACGCAATGCGCGGCATGCGTCGAGGAAGCCAAGTGTGCGCGGTGCGGTGAAGAGTTCGCGCTGACCGAGGACGGCGATGGCCCGTGCCGCGTGTGCGGCTGGAACTTCGACGACGCCTGCCCCCGTCACTAAGCGAGGCCGACGCCATGAAGGAATGGAACGTGTACGTGAACGGCCGCTACGTCGGCACCGTCAACGAAACCACCGAGGACGCGGCCCGCCTGGCCGCCTTCTCGAAGTTCGACATCGACGACGGCGCGGACGTGTCCGTGTCTCGTCGCTGACAGGAGGCCGCCGCGATGATGCAGGGCCGCCTGTTGTTCGGAGACGAGGCCGACGCCGTGGCCTACTGGCGCGGCCAAGAATGGAAGAAATGGGCCGTGGACGTGATCGCCGGCCCGGCCAAACGCCCGACGTATCGCATGACCCACTACGCGCGCGCCAGAACGGCAGAGGCCGCCATCGCGTGCGTGAAGCGCAACCTGCTCAAGCGCCCGCCACGAGGCGCGCGGTTCTCCGCACGCCTAGCCGGCCCGCGTGAGCTGGGATGCGTCCCGACCCCCTCCACCGAAAGGAACCCATCATGACAATGCTGCGCGCGGCGCTGGCCGCGCTTCTCATCCTGCCGGCGCTGGCCTGGGCCGACCCGGCCGAAGTCGTCGGCGTGCTCGACGGCGACACCGTGGCCGTCCTTTCGCCCGACCGCAAGATGACCCGCTGCCGCCTGTTCGGTATCGACGCGCCGGAGAAGGGCCAGGCGTTCGGCCAGGCGTCCAAGAAAGTCTTGTCCGACCTTACCTATCGCAAGACGCTAGACGTGCGCGTGGTGGACACCGACCGCTACGGCCGCGCCGTTTGCCGGCTGACGCTGGCCGGCGTGGACATCAACCGCGAGCAGGTTGCGCGCGGCATGGCCTGGGTCTACCGGCGCTACAACCAGGAGCCGGCCTACTACGAGGCCGAGGCGGCCGCCAGGGCTGCACGCCTGGGCCTGTGGGCCGACGCCAACCCGGTGCCGCCGTGGGACTACCGGCACGACCAGGCCGGCGCGCGCGAGCACGCCAGAGTGGCCCCGCGCATGACCAACTGATACATTTGCATCACTCATCCGCGCGCCGGGAGGCGCACGGGCTGACCCTCGTTCATCCACCAGGAGAAAACCATGAGCACTACCCCGACCACCATGCAGTTCGCGGTGTTCCCGCCCGAGGCGATCATCGAAATCACCGACACCATGCGCGGTTTCCGCAAGCTGGGCGTCGTCGCACCGTCCGGCCTGGCCTATTACGACCTGCTGGGCGACCCCAGCGGCGATACCGCGTTCCCGATCTACGAGGCCATGCAACCGCAGGACGTGGGCGACCCCACGAGCTGGGCGTTCGAGCTGGTGGACACCGACCCGCATGCCGCCCAGCAGTTCCAGGAGCTGAACGGCCGCCTGCTGGACGCCGGCATCGACACCCTAACCTACTACCGCGCCTTGAAGTGGGCGCGCGACAACGGCCGCTATGACGACCTCGACGCCGCCCTGGCGGCCGGCCGCGAGGCGACCGAGCTGGTGCGCGATTCGCGCCAGTACCTGGACGGCCTGGTGGCTTCGGCCGCCGTGGTGGCGTGATAGACGAGTTCGGGAGGAAATCCACATGGTAGGAACCATCGAAACCAACCGCGCGGCCGTCGAGGAACGCATCTTTGCGACTTTCGGCCAAGCCTTCGAGCGCAACATGGGCGCGCTCGCCAGTGTCAGCATGCCCGAGGCCCGCAAAGAGCTGGGCGCGTCGCGCCTGGCGCTGGAGCATGCCGTCATGAAGGCGGCCGTGCTGAACAACGCGCCGACCACCGCCATCGCCGGCAAGCTGGGCCAGCCCGGCAATCAGGAGCTGACCCGGCGCATGATCGACGCCGGCCGCAACACCATCCAAAAGACGTTCGGCCGCAGCGCCGACAGCCTGGGCGCGGTGCTGGCTGGCAAGACGCTGGACATCGACCTTCCGCGCGGCCTGGCGCAGACCGAGGACGTGCGGCAGCTCGTCAACGAGGGCAAGAAGCTGGTCGGCGACATGGTGATGGATGGCTACATGAACCGGGGCCGGCTCCAAATCGACAGCCAGCGCAGCAACTACGCCAGCATGGCCCCCAACGACCGCCAGGGCGAGCTGAAAGAGCGCCTGGTGAATCACCTGGCGTTCATCGGCAGCGCTATCGAGCACGGCGTGAAAACCGGCCGCCTGCCGGCCGAGGACGGCAAGTTCCTCCAGCAGCGCATCGAGCACCAGATTTTCACGTCGGCCGACAGCGGCAAGCTGTCGCAAGGGTTCAAGGACTTCCAGGACGCCACCGTGCCGCGCCTGCGCGCGGAGCTGACGCAGGAAGCGCAGACCCGCACCAAGCACCCCGCCATCGAGGCCGCCACGGCGAAGCTGTACCAGCAGCCCGAGCCGGCACCCTCGCCGCTGTTCGGCCAGGCCAAGCCCGCCGACCGGCAAAAGGAGCACAGCGGCCGCGTGGTGGACATCGACGGCAAGCACGTCTACCAGGAGCTGGGCCGGAACAACATCGTGCGCCACGACCGCGCCGCGTTCGGCCAGCAGCTCCCGGAGCGCGGCCAAACCGTCAAAGTCGCGTACCAGCAGGGCCGCGCCCAAGTGGTCGCGCGCGCGCCGGCACGCGAGCAGCAGAAGGGGGTGGAACGATGACCGCGCTGATTGTCGCCCTGGCCTTGGCGCTCATCGTCATGGCCTACGGCCTGCGCAAGCTGGTCAGCGAGCGCAACGCCATCGCCGCGCACCGCGCCCAGCTTGCCGAAGAGCTGCATGCCACTAGGGCCGCGTACCGGGCCATCTACGACGTGCTCGACCCGTTCAACGGGTTCGGCGGCGTCTACAAGCGCATCGACGAGATCCGTGAAATCACGGAAGCTGTCCGCGACCACCGGCCGGAGCTGTTCCAGCAGGTTTTCGGCCTGGTTCACTGGCTCGACGCCAGCGACGAATTCCTGTGCCGCTTGCGCGATACGGCGATGCCGGAGGGCAGCAGCCCGCAGCATGACGAGCAGCGCGTGTTTTGGCAGGGAACCGGCCGCACCAACCGCATCTACGACGACGTGCGTGCGCAGCTTCAACTGCCACGCTGAACCTACCAGGAGTTACGCAATGGGAGCATTCAACACCTTCATTTCCAAGCTGTTCGGCACAACGCAGAACCCAGCGTGGGCCGACACTCAGCCGCTCAAGACGGTCGCGCGCGACACGTCCGGCGTCATCATCGGGGCCAGCGACGGCCAGCCGCTGATCGACGCCGGCATGAACCCGGTGGCCGTGCTCGGCCCGTGCCGCAGCGGCAAGGGCACGACCATCGTGGTGCCCACGCTGCTGACCTGGCGCGAAAGCGCCATCGTCACCGACGTGCATGGCGAGTTGCACGGCATCACCGAGCACTGGCGGCGCACGGGCGCGCACAACGAGGTGCGCAGGCTCGCCTTCGGCGACCCAAGCAGCCCGGACACCTTCAACTTCCTGGATGCCATCCCGCGCGGCACGGCGGGCGAACTGGCGGACATCCAGGCATTGGCGGCCGCCTTGCTGGGTGACGACCAGGACGGCGGCGACTACTGGCACCACCACGCGCAATCGCTGCTGACCCTGTTCATCATCGCCACGCGCCAGAGCCTCGTCGCCAGCCTGCATGATGTACAGCGCGCGGTGAATGACAACGGCGTTTTCGGTTCCACCCTCGCCACCTTCCGCGACATCATCCCTGACGACGAGCTAGGCCACGCGGCCAAGGCCGCCGCGATGGCCTATGCCGAGCTGGCCGACAATGCGCGCGCGGCGGTGCGGGTAATGGTCGCCAACAGCCTGGCCATCTTTGCATCCCCGGACGTGGCCCGGAACACCATGCGCAGTTCGTTCGACCTGGCCGAGCTGCGCGACGGCGAGGCTGCGATGACGCTCTACCTGTCCTTCGCGCCCCACGACCTCGGCCGGCTCCAGCCGCTGATTCGCGCCTTCCTGGCGCAAGTTGTCCGCCACGGCACCCAGGAACGCCAGCAGCCGGCCGCGCGTCGCCTGCTGCTGGTGCTCGACGACTTCGCCGCCCTGGGCCGGCTCCCCTTCCTTGAAAGCTCGCTGGCGTACTTGCCCAGCTTCGGCATCAAGCCGCTGCTGACCATCCAGAGCTTGACCCAGCTCAACCGCGCCTACGGCGAGGAAAACAGCCTGTGGCAACAGTGCGCCATCCGTACCGTGCTGCCGCTCAACGATTTCAAGACGGCAGCCGTCGTCGCTGACGACATCGCCGGCATCGTCGCGCGGGCCGGCCAGGCCGGCACCGAGCAACGCCAACAGCCCATCACGCCCGACGAACTGATGCGCCTGGGGAAGCGTGAGGCGATCATCCTGGGCGCGGCCGCGAAGCCCATCCGCGCGGCCACCCTGCCCTACTACGAGGACGCCGGTTTCCTGGCGCTTGTGGAAGCCGGCAACGCCGACCCGTTGATGTCAGCCACCGAGGGAGCCTAAGCCATGTTCCAGGTCATCGACGGCGGCATCAAAGCCGCCACGCTCGCCCCGGAGGCCGTGCGCCAGAAGTACAAGCAACTGCGCCGGATGGAAATGCACATGACACAGGCCAGGAACGCGCACAGCAGCCCGCGCAGCGGCCGCGCGGCCCTCGCGGGCGGTGTTGTCGCTGTCGGCCTGTTCGGCCTCACCTATCTGGCCGAGCAGGCCGGGCTGTTGCCCGTGCCTGGTGCCCCGGCCATGCTGCGCCAGGTCATCGGCCTGTTCCCGGTCGCTGCCGGCATCGCCGCATGGCTCTACATGCTGCGCAAGTCGGCTTATCCCGCGAGCTGGGCCGAGCTGATCGACCAGGAGCTGGCCGACTACGACCCGGTGGACAAGGATGCCTACCGGCGCTTGCAGGAGCGCACCAAGGCGGCCGGCTACATCAACTTCGACGAGGTGTATGAGTACCTGGCCGTGGAGCGATACGCTGTGCGCGTCGCCAGCGGCCAGTACACCCCGCCGAAGCAGTCGTTCACCAGCAAGAAGGTCTAGGCAGATGGTGACAGATCGACCGCGCCGGCGAGCTGGCCACGGCACCAATCCGGCACGCTGCCGATGGTGACAGGCCCGCGCGATCGAGCTGCGCCAGGTGTCACCAGCCCAAGAAAAAGGCCCCTGCCGTCATGGTCAGGGGCCTTCGCTTTCCTGGGCTTCGCGCTGTGCCGCTAAGGCCGCCTCGCACTCCTGCGAACAGCAGCCGCCATACCGCAGGCTGTAATGGATGGTGTCGTAGAACGCCACCGGCTGACCGCAGCCATTCGCACAGCTCTTGTGCCGTTCCAGCCACGCCTGCAACGACACGGCGCGGGCCTGGCGCTCCTGCTGCTGTCGCTTGGCCCGCTTTGCGTAATAGCCCGCCTGTTGCGGCTTCGGCGTGAAGCTCCCATAGCGACCATAGACCTTCATGGCTGTCCTTTTCTCGCCCAGGGGGCGCGGCGGCTATTCGTCGTCCCGCTCGATGATGAACGGCATGCCAGGCTTGTCGCCGGCCGTCTCGGCCTGGGCCTTCTCGAAAGCGGCCATAGTGGCCGCCACCGTGTAGACCTGCGGATACCACTCGCCGCAGCGCGCATACATCCGGCCGTCGATGTCCCGCAGGAACATCGGCCCGCCGCCGCGCGTCTCGCAAGCCAGCTTGAACATGCGGTGCTTGTTCGCGCTGTAGCGGTCGCCGTAATCCTTCGCCACCAGCATCGACGGGATGCTGGTGGCATTGAACCAGATGACCCGCTCGCCCAGCGCGGCCGCGCCGGCCAAGAGAAAGGCCACGGCCGAGGCCGCGACCACCACATGCACGGACGTGAAGGCGTCCCAGGACTGCCGACCAGCACGGACGGCCAGCAGCGTCGAGGCGCTGGCCTGGACGATGTTGACCACCAGGAGGAAGCCCGCGAAGAACACCAGCGGCGACCAGGAGCGCATGACGGCGGCGAAGCCCAGGGCCATAACCAGGCACGTCACCGTGACCCAGGAACCCAGCACGTCCACCGGCTTCACCTTCACGCTGGCATCGCTCATGGTGGCTCCCCCTTACGCGGCCGCATGGCTGCGGATGCGCTCCAGCAGTTCGGGCCGTTCCACGGCCGCGCGCAGCGCCTCTACGGCCCATTCCGGGCACGGCCTGGCCGTCGCTACTTCGTCGGGGTCGGCCATCCAAGATTTCACCGTGCGGTAGCTGCACGGCCGGCCAGTGTGCATGCCGATCAGCTCGGCGCTGTCTTTCAGCATGAGGTCGTGCGTGGTCAGCAGCGCACGGAAAACGCGGCGGTTCGCGCCCGCCTTGCGGGCGTCAGTCGTGGGTTTTGCTGGCATGGCCTTATCGTCCTATCTCGTTCTTCTGGCCCGCATTGCGGGCCGGTTCGATGTGCTTGCCGCCCTTCTCGTATTGGTAAGCGACCGTCGCGGTTTTTCCCTTTTCCAAGCTCACGGGTGGACACAGCGCCCGGTCGTGAACCACGTACACGTTCGCCCCTGCCTTCTGCAAGGCGTGGTGCTTCGTCACTTCGACCACCGGCCCGGCGTAGGTCTTGCCGTGGCCGATTTCCGCATCCTTGAGCACGGGCGGCAGGCCGGCCGCGCTGCCGGCCGTGGCCTGCTGAAATGCGGCGGCGATCTGCGCACGGGAATCCATCCGCTCGCGGTACGGCTCGGCCAGGCGCTCGGCGACCCAGGCCGGCGCCTTGTCCGCGTTGACCAGCTCCAGGGCCTTGTCGCGCTTCATCGCCACATGCACAGGCTCGGTGCCGCTGTTGTCGAAGGCGTCGGCCGTGTCGGCCAGCTCGACCGCGCTGGGCAGGAGCTGCATTGCGCGTTCGTACCGCTCGCGCACCTTGTCCGGTTCGACCTGGTGGCCGCCGAGGGCCACCCGGTTCGATACGCGGGCGATGTTGATGTCAGCGTCGCGCGTGGTGACGAACACCAGTTCGACCTGGAAGCCCTTGCCCTTGGCTTCTTGAAGTAGGGCGAGCTTGCCAGGCGTGGACATGACAGTTTCAAAGGCGAAGGGCTGGCCCTTGTCCAGCGCATCCTTGCGGCGCTGCTCGGCCAGCTTCGCGGCATCCAGGTTGCGCTGGGTCACATCGGGGATGTGGCCCAGCTCGGTGCGCGCAATGTCGTCGGCGTTGATGTAGACGCCTGGGAACTCTTCATCGAGCTTGAGGCCATCCGTGACAGTGCTCTTCCCCGAGCCATTCGGCCCAGCGAAAACGATCATCCGTGGCCCCGCTTCTACTTCCTGCGGGGGGATTTCGGTCATGCGGCCAAGGTCTTTTTTTTAGCGATTGCCGGCGCGGGCTTCACGGGTTCCACATGGCCGTCAGGAAAGATTTTGGAGAGCACGCCGCCCACGTCCGCCGTGACCGGCAGGCCGTGCGCGTGCGCGTCGGCGATGGCCTGGTGCGTAGCCTCACGCATCAGCTTGTTCGAGCGTTCCAGGCCGATCTTGTCGAGCAGTGATTTAGCCATTCTGTGCCCCTTCATGGTCGGGTCTAAACATGCCTCTATTGTAGGGCATTTGTGCCCTGCAATCAAGATTCCAGCGGCAGACCAACCTGGCCGGGCATAGGCTTGGGCGGCCCCTTCGGCTTTGCCGGTCGCGGGTGGCCCGCCTTCTTCAAAGCCTTCTGCAAAACAGCCAGGCCGGCCCAAATCTCGCCGGCCTTCTCCGGCTTGAGTTCGCCGCCGTCGCCCAGGTACTGCACCACCTGGGCCAGTGTGGCCGGAAGGCCATCGACGGCGTACTTGACGCGCCAGGCGGCTTGATCGGCCGCCTTCTTCTCGAAGTACGCCTTGACCTGCTCCAGCTCTTCGGGCTGGAGCTTGGCGGCCTCGTCAGCCGGCAGCGCGCTCGCGTACTTCGAGCACGTCGCCACGAGCTGGCTGGTCGATCTTTTCAGCTCGGGCTGGTAGGTCGAGCGGATGAACTGGAGTTTCTTGCCTTGTTCCCGGATTTGCATGACGGTTCTCCTGGTGCAAACGTAGCAGGATAAAACGCCATCCCGCTAACGTGATGCAATTCTAGCCGATGATCGGATGAAATGCAATCGCTCTAGCGCGATTAAATTTCATCCGTCTAGACGGATAGAAAATGCACGTCGTACAACGACATAAAACTATCCGACTACGCGGATAGAAAACAAGCCAGCTAGACGGATAAAATAACGTCGCACTACGCGGAGCATCATCTATCCGGCTACGCAAAATCAGCCGAGAACCGCCGCCGCCCCTTGGGCGGGAAAAATGGAATCCTTTCCCGTTGGTGACAGTTGCCGCCGTCTGGTCTTGCAATTTGTCACCATCTACCCTTGCAAAAGGGCACAAATGCCCTTATAATAGAGCCATCAACAAATGAAGAGGAACGAAGCCATGAGCACCAAGTACCTGACCTGCGCCGAGACTGCAAAGCTGGTGCGCCAAGCCCTCAAGGAAGCCTTCCCTGGCGTCAAGTTCAGCGTGCGCGGCAAGACGTACACCGGCGGGGCTTCGATGCGTGTTGAATGGCTGGATGGCCCGAATACAGCCCAGGTCGAGGCCGTGGCCGGCCACTTCAAGGCGTCCTACTTTGACGGGAGCATCGACTATCAAGGCTCCATCTACCACATGCTGGACGGCCAACAAATCCGCTTCGGTGCCGACTACATCAACTGCGAGCGCAGCTACTCGGATGCGGCCGTGCAAGCGGCAATTGATCGCGTTTTCCGCCGCTACGCGGGCAACTTTTCGGAGGCCGGCGTCGGCAAGCCGACCGTGGAGCAATGGCGCAAGGGCAAGCTGTGGGATGTCCGTTTGCCTGGCCTGCATCACTTCGGAAATCAGAGCGTTATGGCCGACGTGAACGAGGCCCTTTACAAGAACAGCGACCGCATGAAGGTCGAGCACAGCAAGACCGCTGCAAAGGTGTTCGTGACTCACGACGACGGCTACAGCAGGGCCTGCGGCGCTGGCTACTCTGCCGTGCCTGCCGAGGCGTGACCGCGCCGCCCCTTGGGCGGGAAAAGGTGCCGGGCTGAATGGTGACAGGCCCGCGCACCAGGCAAGAAAAAATGTCACCATGAACGCTTGCATAAGGGCACAAATGCCCTTATAATAGAACCATCGTCAACCAGCGACTTTAAGGAGAGCCTGATGTTCGCAAACCTCTTTGCAGACCTCTTCGGGGATGATGCCCCGGTCATCCATGCTTACACCCGCGCCCAGGCCATCGCCGACGGCGTGCTGGTGGACATCAGCGAGACGGCCAAGGAGGCCGGTTTCCGCTACCCCGTGGCCTGCACATCTGCCGTGTGGTCGGACTGCATCGAGTGGACGGGCAAGGACAACAAGCGGCAAGGCACCTGCCAAGACCAGGCCGGCCGGCTGTGGGATGTCGTGTGGATGGCGAGCCGCGCGACCCGCATGGGCGGCACCCTGCTGTACTTCGATATGTACCGCGTTCCGCGTGGTGGCCGCGCCCGCATGCCGCAGCGCGTGAAGCTCAAGATGGCGGTCGGCCCCGGCGACAACGCCGAGCCGGTCATCACGATCATGTTCCCGGACGAGGACTAATTTTTTTGCCACAGAAAGGGCATTAATACCCTTTCTCAACCGCAAGGAATCGACGCCATGCAAACCACTGCCCCGCAACTCCGAGAGATGGCCCAGCGCGCCCTGCTGCGCATGGGCGTACTCATCGACCACGCCGACGCCCTGGAAGCGAATGCGCCTATTTCCGGGCGCTTCAAGGTGGCCGACGTGCCCTTTATCCGCGCTCGCGCGGCGCGGTTGCAGAAGGGCTTTCGCCGCTTGATCGAGGCCGCGGCCGTTCGTGACGGCCAGGGCAGCGTCGTCGCTCGCCTGGTGATCGACCCCGCCGACACCATGCGGCCGGTGCGCCTGGAGACACGCGGCGGCCACTTGCTGGGCACGTTCGCCAATCAGGCGCTGTGCATCAGCTATGTCGAGGCCGTGAAGCCGCAGGGGCGCGTGATCGTGCCGGACTACGCCATCGCCAAGGTCGCCGACCGATGCAACAGGGCGAGCCGCTGACCATGACCCGCGCCGAGTGGCGCAAGGCCGATCCCGACACAAAAGCGTTCGAGGGCGGCCAGCACTGGCTGCTGGTGCGACGCGACGGGGAAACCTACCTGTGCCCCGTCGTGATCGTCCGGCGGGCCGAACAGCCCAGGCACACCACCAGGAGAACCAAGACATGACCATCAAGACCCGCAGCAAGCCCGCGCACTTCGTGCTGGCCGTCGTCCTCTTTGCCGTGGCGATCTTCGCCCCGCCTGCCCTGGCCGCGAACGTCGTGGCCGGTGCGCTGGGCCTGTTCGTGCTGAACGGCCACCACCAGCCGCCCCAGGCGTTGCCGGCGACGCTGCCGGCGCGCGTCGTCGTCATCGAGCGCCCGAAGGTCATCAAGGTCAAGGCCGGCGTCGTGATCTTCGAGCAGCGCGGCCAGCAGATGGTCAGCCGGTTTTATCCGGCGTGACCAGGCTCAAAAAAACCATGATTTCGCCGGTATGAAAACGGCTAATTAATGACCCGTTTATTTTGTTCCATCAGCGTATTATTTAAGGCCCTTTATACCTTTATGCGAAACACAGCCCATGAAGCCCAGGAAAACGCCAACGGTCGCGGCCGCCGCGCACAGGTATTTCGCATACCTGCGGGTTTCGACCGACGACCAGAATGCAGCGAACCAAAAGCTCGGCCTGCTGGAGTACGCCAACGCGCACGGGTTCGCGCCGCTCAAGATCGTCGAGGAAACCGGCAGCCGTGCCAAGTCGTGGCGCAAGCGTGCCCTGGCGGACGTGCTGGCCGAGGCCCAGCGCGGCGACGTGATCTTGTCGCCGGAAATCTCGCGCCTGGGCGAATCGGCCTTACAGGTTCTCGACTTCATGGCCGAGGCCGTCGCCAAGGGCGTCGCCGTCCACATCACGAAACAGAAGATCGTGCTGGATGGCTCGCTCCAGGCCGAAATCATGGCGACCGTGCTGGGCCTGGCCGCGCGCATCGAACGCGAGTTCATCCGAGCACGCACCACCGAGGCGCTGCGCGTCGCCAAGGCGAGCGGCAAGCGCCTTGGCAGGCCACCGGGCCAGGCGGCCGCGCTCAAGCTCGACGAGCGCGCGGACGAGGTGGCGGCATACCTGGCCCTTGGGTTGTCCCTGACGAAAGCGGCCGCGCGGCTTGAAGTCTCGAAAGCCACGCTGTCCCGGTTCATCAAACGCCGGAAGATCAAACCGGCGAAGCATGTGGAGGTAAGAGGAAATGGCTAACGCCACTGTGAAACAGCTCAACACCTTGGCGGCCGCCCTGCCCGGTGTCATCGCCAAGCTCGACGCCGAGCTGGCGACCGCGCAGAAGCGCATGGCCCAGCTCAAGCGGGCCGGCCTGGTCTACGCGACCGAGCACTGGCGCGAGGGGCGCTATCTGTACTTGGTGCATCCGCAGCACGACGGGGAGCGCAAGCGCGAGTACGTCGGCACCGACCCGAAGAAGATCAAGGCGGCGCAGGACGCGATTGCCCGCGCCCGCGACTACGACGCGCTGGCCGAGCGCGCGCGCCAGATCGAGGCGACCTTGTACGAAGGCGGCCAACGCCTAGCGTCGGCCGTCGATTACCTGTCGGGCAAGCGCAAATGGTGACGCCTGGCCGAGATCCACGGCGCGGGCCTGTCACCAGCGCGGCCGCTGGCCGGCTTGGTGACGCCAGCAGCTCGCCGGCGTCGTTGAATTGTCACCATGCAATGGCGACAGCCGTGCGCGATCGAGCCGCGCCAGGTGTCACCACAACCCAAGGAGCGACCCCATGAACATGACCGAATACAACCACCTCTTGCGCAAGGCCCGCGACGCCGCCAAGGGCGGCCGCGACGCCTGGGCCGTGCAATCCACGGGCGAGCGCGTCGCGGTCGCCCTGGTGCTCAACCGCGCCGACTGGCTGGCCGGCATGGGCTACACCCTGGCCGACGCCATCAAGCGCACCGGGGCCGCGTGGCTGGAGCTGGTGCCGCGCGTGGCGCAGCAGCTCCAGGACGAACAGCACGACAGCGAGGGCTGACGCATGGCCCGTGCCGAGTTCGTGCGAACCATGACGCAGAAAGGCTACTCGCCGGCCGGCGTGCCGACCGTGTGGACGCTGACCGTCGCCATTCGCCCGCGCTCGCGCGATCATGGCGTAGTCACGCTGGGCGCGGGAAAAACCACTGTCACGGCCTACCTGCACCGCGATTGCATCCACCAGGCGGCCGACGTGGCCGCCAACGCGCTCGACATCGTGGAGCGCCACGCGCCGCAGCCGGAGCGCGTGTTTTCAATGGACTATCGCAGCCCGGCCGGCTCGCGCGAGAGCATCGCCGCCTGGGTGCCGCCCAGCTCGCAGGGCATCGCCCAGCTCGTATGCAGCTACCGGAACGCCCGCGCGCGCATCACGCTCGGGCCGGAGGGCTGGCGGTGGCTGCTGACCGCGTTGATGGAGCTACAGCAGGAGCTGGCCAGCCGGAAAGTGTCCCCATGAAAACCGCGACAAGGGCACAAATGCCTGATAAAATGTGCGGCATTTGTATCACTCAAGAGAGCTTGAGAGGATTCCTCGAATGACAAAAAAAGACGACAGCCCTGGCTTGATTCAGCCCGACCTGTTCACCTTGCTTGATGCCGTCGCAGACTGGCCTGTCAAGGACGACATCCATTCGATGGAATACCCGATATTCAGCCTGTCGAAGAATAAGGACTTGCGCATCCGCACTTACCAGCGCGGCGACAAGTACGTGAAGATCATCCCCAGCGTGATCGGGGCGGCCACGGTGTTCGACAAGGACATCCTCATCTACGCCGTCTCCAAGATCGTGCGAGCCGTCGAGGCCGGCAAGACGCCCACCAGGCGCGTGCGCTTCGACATTCACCCCTTCCTGGTCGGCACCCGTCGCAGCACGGGCGGCGCGGCCTACGAACGCGCCCTAGACACCTGCCGACGACTGCGCGGCACAACCATCGAAACCAACGTCAAGACGACCGAGGAAGAGCGCACCGATGGCTTCGGGCTGGTCGAGGACTACAAGGTGACGCAATCCACCAAGAACGGCAAGGGCGCGCTCCAGGTCGAGCTGCTGCTGTCCGAGTGGCTTTACCGCGCAGTGCAGGAGTACGACATCCTGACCATCAACCCGGAATACTTCTCGCTCGCCCAGCCGATGGAGCGCCGGCTGTACGAGCTGGGCCGCAAGCACTGCGGCGACAAGGCGTTTTGGAAGATCAACCTGCCCTTGCTCAAGGAAAAGACCGGGAGCCAGCAGGAAACCAAATACTTCCGGCGCGAGCTGGTCAAGATCATCAAGGACGACGCGCTGCCGGACTACCGCATCGCCATCGACGAGGCGGCCAAGCCGCCCCAAGTCGTCTACCTCACCCGCGACACCCGCAAGCTCAGTGCCGAGCTTGCAAAGAGCAACCTGGCCGGCTGGTATGGCCGGCTGGTGGAACAAGGCACCTTCCCCCCTAGCTCGGCCGCGAAGTCGCCGGCACCACCGCCAGCGCCCGCCCTGCGGCCGCGCACTGCCGGCGCGCAGCCCTTGAGCGAGCTGCTGCCCGGCTTCGACATCCAGGCGCAGCAACGCGGTCGCCGCTAGGCTGGTGACAGGCCCTGCGCCTGGCCAGCTCCGCAGTGTCACCACGCACGCCGGCATCTACGATGCCGAGCCTGCCCTTTCCATCCCATCCGTGCGCTTTCTCGCCCGCGTCGGCGTAGCCAGGCCGTGGCCTGGCCGGCGAGCCGCCACCCCTCAGCGTCGTCTATCACGCCACCAAGGGCGGTCACGATGCGCGGCGTCATCGTCTATCGCACCACCGAAAAGTCGTCTATCGCACCACCGCTAAGTTATCCACAGCCAGGCGGAAAGCCCGATGGCACAAGGCTTTTATGCCATCCGCGTGAAAAATCCGGCGACCTGGCCGGCCGATGAAACCGGCCTGGCGCAACGTCTATCGCACCACCGGACGGCAAATTCTGTGGATAACTTGGCGGCCGTCGTCCATCGCACCACTCAGGCCCGTCTATCGCACCACCGAAAAGTCGTCTATCGCACCACCGCCAGTTCGTCTATCCCGCCACCAAAACCGCCGAAAACCCAATACTGGCGCGGACTTGCGACACCGTAACACGCGCGCGTTTCTTAACGGTTTCCTTTTAAACGCTTTAACGCCAGATCGCTTACGCCCCAAGCCGGCCAATGGGCCGGCGCCGCCTGCGGCTCGTACCCACCCACCCGCTATAAGTGGCTCGCGCAAGCGCGAGCAGCGTCCTCACAATGGCGGCCTGACGGCCGGGGAACCCCCTGCGAGGGGGTTCCCCCGCTACGCGGCCCCCCTTCCCCCCGATAAGCGGTTCGCTACGCTCACAGAGCTATCGAAGGGCGCGCACTTGCGCGCCCGGTGGCGCACAACCGCCCTGCCCCTTGGCAACCTGGCCAGCTCACCACCGCCGCAAGGATTTCAACCCAAGCAGCACAGGCAGTAGCCACCCTCACGCCTTGCGAAACTGTCCGCCGCCGCCCCTTGGGCGGGAAAAAGAGGCAAACACCCTGCTGCGGCCGCCGTAGCGGGCCTACACGGGCCGCAAATGACAAAGGGCATGCCTCGGCATGCCCTTGTCGGTTTGAACGCTGTGTGGCGCGTTCTAGGCCATCAAGTCCTTGATCTTCGCGCCGTACTCTCCAACCTCGTCAGGCACCGCACCGCCCAGGTTCTCGATGAGGGCCACGGCCAGGTCAGGGCTGATGCGGAATTCCACCTTGTCGGCCGACTTGTCCACGAAGTGCGGAATCAGGCGCTCGAAGTCCTCGACCGTCATCTTGAACGAGACGTTCTTGCTGGCCGTGCCGCCGCCTTTTTCGCCGCCCGAGGCGGTCGCGGTCGATGGCTCGCTACTGCTGTCACCGCCGTCTATCGCACCACTGCCGCCCAGGCCGCCGTCGCCGGCATCGTCGGCGCTGCCGCCTGCGCCTGGCTCGCCGTCGAAGCCGCCGAGTGAATCCAGTCCGCCGAGGCCGTCGCCGCCGCCTTCGCTAGAGCTGCCGGCGTCCGGTTCGCTGGCCGTGGCCGTGCCGGTGTCGCCCGTGGTGACAGTCTCGCCGACCTGGTGCGCGGGATCTGGCACCACGGTCGGCGCGGCGGCCGCCTTCTTGGCGTCCACCAGCGCGTCGATGTCCTCACGGCCGAGCGGTGCGCCCTTGGCGCGCGCTGCATCGAGCAGCGCGGCGCGGTCGTCGTCGCCTAGCGCCTTGAAGCGTTCCAGCACGCCGGCCGACGTGATGACGCCCTCGTCCACCAGCGGTTTCCACTCGGCATCGAGCATCGCCAGGAGACGACTGATGTAGCTGGGCTTGCGGTCGAGCTTCGCGGCCAGGTCTTTCTTCTTGATCTTCGTGTTGTCCAGCAGGCGCTGAATGCGCCTTGCCAGCTCCACGTCGGTCAAGTCGGCGCGCTGGGTGTTCTCGACCACCTGGGCCAGCTCTACCTGTTCGCGCGTCAGGTCGTTGCGGATGAAACCGGGCACTTCGGCCAGGCCGGCCGCTTTCGCGGCCCGCCACCGCCGTTCCCCGGCGATGATTTCGTAGGGCGGGTTCTCTCCGGTCTCGCGCAGCAGCAGCGGCTGGAGCACGCCCATTTCATTGATGGACGCCACCAGGTTGTCGTGCCGTTCCTGGTCGAACTCGGTTCGGGGCTGTTCGGGGTCGGGCCGGATGGCCGTCACAGCGAACATCGAGGGCGGCGCGTCGCTGGCCGCCTCGTCGCCGAGGCCGCCCAGGAAGTCCATGACTGCGCCGGATGATTTCTTAGTTGTTGTCGCCATATTCACCACCTCATGCCAGGCCGAGAGCGGACGGCAGCGCGCGCCAGGCTTCGCCTACTTCCTTCGGCGTGCCTTTGTATTCCCAGATCGGCACGCCACGCGCGAGGCAGTCGGTCAGGCCGACGCGCTCGCCGAAGGTGAATTGCACGAAGTTCGCGCCGAACTGCTGGCGCATGCGCTCGACGAGCGCGGTTTGTTCCTTGCTGGTCGATTTGTAGCGGTTGACGACCAGCTTCCACTTCAATTCGCCGTTTTGGCCGGAATCAATCAACCGCTTGATGACGCGGATGGTGGCCGCCAGGCCGGCCGCTGCCAGCGGCGTCGGCTCGACGGGAACAACCAGGTGATCGGCCCACAGCATCGGCGCGACCTGGCGCACGCCCAGGGCGGGCGGCGTGTCGAAGATGATGTAGTCGTAGGGGAGCGAACGCACGTAGTCGCGGAGCTGGGCCGTGTCACCTACGGCCACTTCCTTGTCCAGTGCTTCGAGGAAGGCATGACCATGAAGGAGGTCAATGCCGGAAGGGGTTTCGACCCCCTTCAAGTCGGCCACGTTCTGAAAGAGCTGTTCAGCGCCACCGGGCCGGGTGTTGATTCGCGGGTCACGCGAAAGAATGGCGCTTGCGTTGCCCTGGGTGTCCATGTCGGCCAGCAGGACTTTCTTGCCCATGTCCCGCAGCCCGAAGGCCAGATGCACGCCAGAAGTCGTTTTACCGACGCCTCCTTTTTGGTTTGTCACCGTTACTACTGTCGCTCTCGACATAATTTACCTCTGCCGCTCTCGGCTGTGAAAAGAACTGTACTAAGACAGCATCAATAAGCGCGGAGGCCGAAACCCCTTTGGCCTTAGCCACCCGCGCCGCTTCTTCATAAACCCCCGGCAAGAACTTCACCGAGGTATTCATGAACGTTTCGCGCCCCGAACCGGGCGCTTTTCCTCGTGGAACGACCGCGACGTGCTCCAAGTCGGTGCCCTGCACCGCCTCGTTGACGCGCCGCGACACGTCGCCTTTTCTTACAAGATGTTCGCGCAGCAAGTCATCTGCTTTAACGCTAAGTCGTAGACAGACGACCTTCCCGTCGTCTGGTGTCGTTGGCATGTAGGCAACCTCTCAATTTGTCACCAAATCGTGTAAGGATACCTTCACTTATAGGGTTTCGGGAACACAACGTCCTTGTTCACCTTCACCACGAACTGGTATCCCGGCCGAATCTCCAGCGTAGGCTGGATGTTCAGGTTCCGAGAAGTGACTTGCATGCCAAGCTGCGAGAGCTGCTGCCCGACCGCTGCGGCCGTCGTCTGCTGCGCAGACAGCGTGCCGTTCGTGCTGGACTGCTGCGGCTGCGACAACTGGAACGCGGCCGAGAACAACGCGGTGCCGATGCCGAAGCCGATCAAGCGCCCGTAGTGGTTGTTCACCTGGTCATGGAAGCCGGCATAGCCGCCCGCGTCACCGCCCGTCATGCCTTCCAGGTTCAACGTCGAACCGTTCGGGAACTGGAGGCGCGACCAGGCAACAAGCACCCGCTCCTGGCCGAAGGCCACGCGGCTGTCGTAGTTGCCATAGATCGTCGTGCCCTTCGGGATGAGCAGGAAACGGCCGGTGGCTGTGTCGTAGATGTCATCCGTCACCTGGGCGCTGATGTCGCCGGGCAAGTCCGAGTTGATGCCGCTGATGAGCACGGCCGGAATCACGGCGGTCGTTTTCAGCTCGAACTTGCTGATTTGCTCCTTCACCGTCGCCTTGAGGTAGTCGGTGTCGGGCTGCAACGACGCTTTCGTGAGGAAGGCTTCCTTGCGGGCCTGCTTGTTCTGGTCATCACCATCACCGCCGCCCTGGGCCTGCGCGAGCTGGGCCAGTCCGGGCGTGCCTTGCAGGCCGCGTGCGGCCGCCTGGAGCTGGGCGAGCGCGGGATTCGCACCGCCAGGCTGGCCCGTGACGACCGTATTGCCGGCGCTGCCGCTCCAGTTCGGCACGGCCGCCTCGGCGATCATGGCCTTCTGGCGCTCGGCTTCGCGCTGTTCCTTGAGGCGCTGGGCGGCTTGCTGTTCCGGCGTCAGCGGCGGCTGGCCGCCCTGCCCTGCTGGAGCTGCTGCGGCAGGCTGTGCGCCCAGGTTCGGCACGGCCGCTGCCTGCGTCGGCTGCGGCGCTTCCGGCGTGCTCGCCGTGGCCGGCGTGATGGCCGGCTCGGGCTTCGGAACCGCCATGCCATCGGGCACGCCTGCGTAGATTCTGCCGGCCGCATCCGCGCCGGCCGCCGTCAGCTTGCCCGGTGCCAAAGGCTGGCCGTCCGCGCCTTCCTGCACGGTGCCTGCCGGCTCGCGCGTGGCGATACCGTAGAGCACCAGGCCCAGCACGGTGAACACCACCGTGGCGATGACGAAGCCAGCCTTCTTGCCGAAGCGCACGCCGGTCGTGGGCTTGCCGCGCAGTTCCAGCTTGTCGGGCGACTTCACTTCTTGATCGTTATTCGACATAGCCGTTACTCCACGCAGCTACCGAAGAAGCCGCGCTTCTTGCACTCGTCGCGCGTGATCGTCACGCGGCGCTGATCGTCGCCCACGCCCAGGATGAGCGCGGCTTTGCTGAACAGCTTATCGACGATGTAGTAGTCGTTCTTCAAGCGGTAGTTGACAAGCTGTTCCTTGCCATCCTTGCCCACCAGGACGAGCGCCGGGGCTTCGCGGTGCTGGAACTCCATCGGCATCTGGATGTAGACCTTCGCGCCGTCGTCGAACACGCGCACCGGCTTGAAGTGGTCTTTGCCGTCCAGCGCGTAGCCAAAGTTCAGCTTGTCGGCAGTCAGCGGCGGCAGATCGGACACGACGGTTTTCTCTTCCTTCACCATCGCGGCGCGCTGCGCTTCCCATGCCTTGCGCTCGTTCTCCGGGTAGTAGAACGCGACGCGCGTGGTGTAGGCGTTGATGCCCTCGCGCGGCGACACCAGGCGCAGGTAATACGTGCGGCGGTCGGTCGCAATGATGGCGTTCGTGTCCAGGTCGTAGTCCTTCGGCTTGATGATGACGTGAACAGTCCTGTCCGCGCCCGCGCCAGAAATCGACGGCTTGAGGCTCCAGCGCACCGCGTCGCCCACGTCGGCATTGTTCACCGTCTCGCCGGCCTCCAGCTCGACATCGCATACGCGCAGCGGCGCGCACACGATGGTCGGCCGCGATTCGCCGAACACATAGACCACCTTGCCCTCTTCGCCCATCACGGGCTGCGCGCGCGGGTCATCGGCCCAAGACGCCGACTTGGCGACGGCCATGCGTGCCGGCGCTGGTGCGAACTCCTTTTCGACGGCGGGACGCGGCGCGCGTCGTTGCACGACGGGCCTGGGCTTCGGGGCTTCCACGGCCTTCGCTTCGACGCAGGCCGGGGCCGCAGCGGCCGCGCTGCACTGTTGCGCGCTGGCCGGTGCGGCAACGGGAGCCGGCGCAGCAGCCGGCGTGATCGTCTCGCCAGGCTTCGCCAGGTTCGGCACCGGAGCGGGTTGCGGGTCGGCAGCGAACACGCTGCCAGAGAGGGCGACCAGGACGGCCAGGCTGAATGCTTTTTTCAT
>CP053915.1:4907500-4989027 GCA_021496925.1 Acidovorax sp. YS12 | reverse complement strand
GGGGTGGAGTTCGACGGAGACGAGACCCAAATTTTGGTCTCGTTATACGGAAAAGTATACGGAAAAAACACGAGATTGGGGGATGCCATCAGAGACTCCGTGAAACAACAAAACGCATAAACCATTGTTTTTATTGGGTTAATTTCTGATTTCGTGCGATTTCATGACACAAAGCGAAACCCGAGTTCGACTGCCGCCCTCTCCGCCACACAAAGCTCGTAAGCGCTTGATTGCTAAGGGAATTGAAGTTTTTAGCAGGCAGTACGTATCAAAGTAAATTTCAAAAGCCGTAGCGAGAAATCGTTGCGGCTTTTGTCTTTTCGGGGGCGCTCTAGGGATTCTTACATGGACGTCTCCAGAAGAGCAAGATTCGGCGGTGTGAAGGTCTGAAGGGTTTGCAGTCTTACATACGGCCTGTCGGTGCAGGGGTTTCGTCCTGCTGGCTCTGATGGCATTCGCGGGTGAGGATCCTGTCTGCATATCGGGCTTGATGCCCTTTATCCCTATCGGATTGCCCCCACCCCGGTTTGACCTGTTGACCCATCACATCGCTTGTTGCGTGCTCTCCTTCAAAACGGTTTCTTGGCGTTTGGTGTGTTCAGATCATCGTTGCGGTCTTAGGCTGCGGCGATGTCAACCGGATTCCATCTCACCGGGTCGAAGGTCTTGCCTTTGACAAGGACTGCCCAAGCTGTTCGGGCCAGTTTGTTGGCCAGTGCTGCGACCACTACGCTGTAGGGGCGGCGCAGTAAAAGCCGCTCGGTCCAGCCGCTTCGCTGACTTCTGGCAATGACCGAGCGAGCACCGTGCATCAACATGGTCCTCACATAGGGGTCGCCGCGCTTGGAGATCCCCAACTGCCGGGTCTTCCCGCCGGTGCCAGTCTGTCGGGGCGTCAGACCCAGCCAGGCGGCAAACTGCCTGCCCGAATCGAAGCTGGACAGATCGGTCGCTGTGGACACCAAGGCTGTCGCGGTCAACGGACCGATGCCCGGGATGGCTTGCAGTGCCTGCATGTGCTGGTTCTGCTTGACCATCGAAGCCAGGCGTTTGTCCAACTGGTCGATGTCGTCCTGCAGACTGTCGATGCGACGCAGTTGATCCTGAACGCTGACAACCACCACCTCGGGCAGCTTCGCCTGTTCCTGGGCTTTGGCCAGTTCGTCGTGAATGTGCTTGAGCAACACGCGATGCCCCTCGGGCAGCACGATGCCGAACTCGTAGAGCAAGCCGCGCAACGCGTTGGTTTGCATGATGCGCACCTTCATGAGCTGAGCACGCATGCGGTGCAGGGTCAGACAGGCTTGCTGCTGCTCGTTCTTGACCGGCACGGCCTTGATGTGAGGTTGCTGGGCCGCGACCCAGATGGCCTGGGCATCACGGGCATCGGTCTTGTCGCGCAGGACAAAGGGACGGACATGTCTGGCAGGCAGCAGCTTCACTTCATGCCCCAGTGCCTGCAGCGTTCTGGCCCAATGGTGTGCACCGCCACAGGCCTCCATCGCGACAAGCGAGCTGTGACGATTGGCAAAGAACGTGGTAACCCGGTCACGCCTGAGTTTGTGTCGTGTGACCTCGCCGGTCTCTGCGTCCGTTACGTGCAGCTGGAACACGTTCTTGGCAATATCCATTCCGATGACTGGCAGCGTTGCGGTAGATTGCATGGTGGGGCCTCCGGTTCTCCAGTGGTTGCGACGAACTTCCACTTTGGCACTTTGATGCCGTTACCGCGAGGCCCCACTTTGTATCGATTCATGGGCCAGCGCCATCAACGGCGGTGTAGGTGGAGACGTCCATGCCATCTGCACGAATCATCGCGCCGCGTGCATCTGCGGACTCGGGTGGTCTGCGGCGTTGCAATGCCTTTCAAGGTGTTGCTTGTTTTTTGATAGCTTGTGGCGCTTTCTGGGCTTGGGTTTGCGGCGGTTTTTTCTCTGTTTTTGGCTTTGTTTCCCGGGGCCGGGACTCGCCCCGGCGGGCGACTCCCTTTTCTTGCTCGTGCAAGAAAAGGAAGCAAAAGAAGCACGCCCCTGCTGCCCGTATCCCCTTCGCTAAAGCGAAGGGGCAGCCTGCGGTGCTCGGGCGTGGGGCGGTGCCGCGTAACTCACTGCGCGCCTGCGGCGCTCCGTTCAAACAGACGCGGCAAGTCAGATCACGAAGCGCGTGTGTCCTTCGGCACACGCGCCCGCCCCACCCCCTGCGCTCCTCGGTACGGCCAGAAGGGGGTTGAAACCCGACACGGGCCATCGCTACGCTCGGCCTCGCGGGCGCGGGCGCTGCGCGCCGCGAAGTCCAGGCCGAGCGTAGCGATGGCCCGGATCGTCTCCACCCCCTTTCAGGCTGCGCCTGGGGCGAGGCGCTGGTGGGGTGGCATGCGCGAAGTCGCGCATGCTTCGTGAACTGACTCGCTGCGGTTGTTTGAGCGAAGCGCCGCAGGCGCGCAGCGAGTTCCGCAGCGCACCCCGCCAGCGTCTCGCCCCAGGTGTGCCCCGTAGCGCAGCGAAGGGGTCGCAGACTGCGGGGCGCGTTTCTTTGCCTCCTTTCTTGTCGCGTGACAAGAAAGGAGGTCGCCCGCCGGGGCGAGTCCCGGCCCCGGGAAACAAAGCCAAAAACACAGCCAAAACCGCAGAAAACCCAAGCCCAGCAAGCGCTGCAAGCTATCAAAAAACAAGCAGCACCTTGAAAGGCATGGTTGTCAATGCTCGGAATAGCTGCGGCGATTGCCGCGCTTTACGCCTTCCAGCCCATCCCCATCCGCAGCGCCCACTGACCCGCTTACCGCTCGATGCGTGCAGAGCATCCCTGGTTCTCTTCAGCTTCCATCACGCGCAGGCGGCTGGCCGGGAAGGTGGCGGAAAACACCGCGCCCTGCCCCAGCACGCTGGTGATGTCGAGCTGCGCGCCGTGGCGCTGCAGCGCATGCTTGACGATGGCCAGCCCCAGGCCGGTGCCGCCCGTCTCGCGCGAGCGGCTGCGGTCCACGCGGTAGAAGCGCTCGGTCAGGCGCGGTATGTGCTCGGGGGCGATGCCGGGGCCGGTGTCACGCACGGAAAAGCGCGCGCCGCCGCCCTCCAGCGGTTGCCACTGCACGGTGATCTGGCCGCCTGGCGGCGTGTAGCGCACGGCGTTGCTGATGAGGTTGGACAGGGCACTGTGCAGCTCGGCCACGCTGCCCGCGATCTCGCCCGCCGCGCGCAGTTGCGCGTCGCCGGGGAACTGCAGGCGGTGCGGCGTGGCGCCCTCGGGCGTGAGCAACTGCGACAGCGCGCGCGCCTCTTCCTCGCAGCGCAGCAGCAGCGCGCGCACGCTGGACCAGTCGCCGCGGCCGGGCAGCGGGCTGCCCTCCAGGCGCGAGAGCGTGAGCAGGTCCTGCACCACGCTGTGCATGCGCGCGCCCTGCTGCGCCATCAGGCCGAGGTAGCGCGCGCGTTCGGCGTTGGGCAGCTGCAGGGTCTGCAGGGTCTCGATGAAGCCCACCAGCACCGTGAGCGGGGTGCGGATCTCGTGCGACACGTTGGCCACGAAGTCGCGCCGCATGGCCTCGGCCTGCTCCAGCGCCGTCACGTCGCGCGAGAGCATGAGCTTGCGCCCGTCGCCATAGGGGTGCAGGTGCACCGACAGCTTGACCGGGTGCGAGGGCGTGCTCTCGCGCCCGGGCAACAGCAGGTCCTGGGTGAAGTCGCCCCCGGCGTAGTAGGCGTTGAAGGCGGGCTCGCGCAGCAGGTTGCCGATGGACTGCATCAGGTCGCGCTCGGCGTCGAGCCCGAGGTGCTGGGCCGCCGTCTGGTTGCACCACTCGATGTGGCCCTCGGCGTCGAGCAGCAGCACCCCGTTGGGCGAGGCCTGCAGCGCGGCCAGGAACTCCTGCAGGCGCGCATCGCTGGCCGCGGCCTGCTGCTGCTGCTGGCGCAGCAGCCGGCGCGTGCGCTCGACCGCTTCGCCCCACAGGCCGTGCAGCACGGGCGCGCGCGCCAGCGCGCCGTCCTGGCGCAGCCAGCGGATCACGCGCAGGCCGCGCCAGGACTCCCAGGCGAATGCCGCCCACGAGGCCAGCGCGATCCCCAGGGCGGCGCACCAGGCGCCGCCCAGCCATCCGCCCAGGGCGCCTCCGGCGAGCTGCAGGGCGAAGAAGAAGGAGAAGCGCCAAAGCATGGGGGCGTCCGCGGTGGGTTTATGAACGAAATCAGCCCTCAGGCCAATGCCAGCAAGCGCTGGCAGCTATCCATTTTGCAGTTGCGGCTGTGCCGTGAGGCGGTAGCCCGCGCCGCGCACGGTCTCCACCATGGCGCTGGCGGCGCCCAGGGCCTCGCGCAGGCGCTTGACGTGCACGTCCACCGTGCGCTCCTCGATGAACACGTGGTCGCCCCAGACCTTGTCGAGCAGCTGCGAGCGGCTGTGCACGCGCTCGGCATGCTTCATGAGGTAGTGCAGCAGCTTGAACTCGGTGGGCCCCACCTTGAGCGGCTGGCCCTGCCAGGTGACGCGGTGCGTGGCGGCGTCGAGCAGCAGCTCGCCGATGGCCACGCTGTCGCTGACCTGCTCGGGCGCCCGGCGGCGCAGCACGGCGCGGATGCGCGCCAGCATCTCCTGCGTGGAAAACGGCTTGGTGATGTAGTCGTCGGCGCCAGCGTCGAGCCCGGCTATCTTGTCCGGCTCGTCACCCCGGGCGGTGAGCATCAGGATGGGCACGGGCTTGGTGCGCGCGTCGGCGCGCCACTTGCGCGCCAGCTGCAGGCCGCTCTGGCCAGGCAGCATCCAGTCGAGCAGGATCACGTCGGGCAGCACGGCGTCCAGCTCGCGCTGGGCGGCGTCGCCGTCCTCGGCCCAGATGGGCGCGAAACCGTTGTGGCGCAGGTTCACGGCGATCAGCTCGGCGATGGCCGGCTCGTCCTCGACGATGAGCACGCGGGGAAACTTCTTCATATCACTTGTCCATTGCGCTGTGCGCTGCCTGCCAGCCTGGCGCTGCCCAAGCCAGCGGACGCCGCGCAAGGGCCGCCCCGCCGCGCTGGCGTCGTCCCCCTTCCCGCGTAGCGAGAGAAGGGGGGAGCGGCGAAGCCGCTCGGGGGGTTGTTCATAAAACAGCCGATTCAATTTCGGTAAGCGCGGTGTGGCGCACGTCCTTGCCCTTGACCAGATAGATGATCAACTCGGCCACGTTCTTCGAGTGGTCGCCGATGCGCTCGATGGCTTTGGCCAGGAACAGCAGGTCCAGGCTGGGCGAGATGGTGCGCGGGTCTTCCATCATGTAGGTGATGAGCTTGCGCACGAAGCCGTCGAACTCGCGGTCGATCAGGTCGTCTTCCTTGAGGATGTCCACGGCCGCCTTGGTGTCCAGGCGGGCGAAGGCGTCCAGCGCCTTGCGCAGCAGGCCCGAGGCCAAGTCGGCGGCCATGCGCAGATCGCTGCTGGGCAGCGAGCGCGCAGCGCCGCTTTCGATGATGGAGCGCACCATGCGCGCCATGCGCGTGGCCTCGTCGCCCATGCGCTCCAGGTTGGCCGTGGCCTTGGAGAAGACCATCAGCAGGCGCAGGTCGCGCGCCGTGGGCTGGCGCCGCGCGATGATGGTGGTGAGCTCGTGGTCGA
Organism: Acidovorax sp. YS12; assembly: GCA_021496925.1. Lineage (NCBI taxonomy): Bacteria > Pseudomonadati > Pseudomonadota > Betaproteobacteria > Burkholderiales > Comamonadaceae > Acidovorax > Acidovorax sp. YS12. Next base: position 4,983,441 of record CP053915.1, on the reverse strand, counting down.
TCTCCACTTCCATCACGTTCACGCGGTTTTCCAGCACCTCCACCTGGGCCACGGCGTCGAGACTGAAGTTCGACAGCGCCGCGATGGCCTGGCGGATTTGCGATTCGACCAGGCCGCCCAGCTCCATGACGCGGGCGGAGACGCTGTTGAGTTCGCTGTCGAATTGCGTGGAAAGATGTTTCTCGGTCATTGTCGTGTCCTTCGCTGTCAGCCGAAGCGGCCGGTGATGTAGTCTTCTGTTTCCTTGCGCTGGGGCTTGAAGAACATTTGCTCGGTCGCGCCGAACTCCACCAGGTCGCCCAGGTACATGTAGGCCGTGTAGTCGCTGCAGCGCGCGGCCTGCTGCATGTTGTGGGTCACGATGACCACGGTGTAGTCGTTCTTCAGCTCGGCGATCAGTTCCTCGATCTTGGCGGTGGAGATCGGGTCCAGCGCCGAGCAGGGCTCGTCGAGCAGCAGCACTTCGGGCAGCACGGCGATGCCGCGCGCGATGCACAGGCGCTGCTGCTGCCCGCCCGACAGGCCCGAGCCGCTCTGGTGCAGCTTGTCCTTCACCTCGGTCCACAGGGCCGCCTTCTTCAGCGCCCATTCCACGCGCTCGTCCATGTCGGTGGCGTTGAGGCTCTCGAACAGCTTCACGCCGAAGGCGATGTTGTCGTAGATCGACATCGGGAACGGCGTGGGCTTCTGGAACACCATGCCGACCTTGGCGCGGATCAGCGCCACGTCCTGCTTGGACTGCAGCAGGTTCTCGCCGTCGAGCAGGATCTGCCCGTCGGCGCGCTGCTCGGGGTACAGCTCGAACATGCGGTTGAAGGTGCGCAGCAGCGTCGATTTGCCGCAGCCCGAGGGGCCGATGAAGGCCGTGACCTTCTTTTCGGGAATGTCGAGGTTGATGCCTTTGAGCGCGTGGAACTTGCCGTAGTAGAAGTTCAGGTCGCGCACCGCGATCTTGGAGGGCACGGGAGTGGTCGGATTGGAGGGCATGAAAGTCTTCCAGAAAATCGGTTTACTTTTGGCGCGTGAGCACACGCGCCAGGATGTTGAGGCCGAGCACCGCCACGGTGATCAGGAACACAGCTGCCCAGGCGAGCTGCTGCCAGTTCTCGTAGGGGCTCATGGCGAACTTGAAGATGGTCACGGGCAGGCTGGCCATGGGCTTGGACAGGTCGCCGTTCCAGAACTGGTTGTTCAGCGCCGTGAACAAGAGCGGCGCCGTCTCGCCCGCGATGCGCGCCACGGCCAGCAGCACGCCGGTGATGACGCCGGTGCGCGCCGCGCGCAGCGTAACCAGGCTGATGACCTTCCACTTCGGCGTGCCCAGCGCATAGGCCGCTTCGCGCAGGCTGGCGGGCACCAGCAGCAGCATGTTCTCGGTCGTGCGGATGACCACCGGCACCACGATCAGCGCCAGCGCCAGCACGCCGGCCCAGCCCGAGAAGCTCTTGAAGTACGCCACCACCACCGTGTAGACGAACAGGCCGATGACGATGGAAGGCGCCGACAGCAGGATGTCGTTGACGAAGCGCGTGGCGGGCGCCAGCCAGCCCTGCTTGCCGTATTCGGCCAGATAGATGCCGGCCAGGATGCCCACCGGCGTGCCGACGAAGGTGGCCAGCAGCACCATCATGAACGAGCCGAACAGCGCGTTCGCCAGGCCGCCCGCCTCGTTCGGCGGCGGCGTCATCTCGGTGAACAGGGTCAGCGACAGGCCGCCCAGGCCCAGGCGCAGCGTCTCCCACAGGATCCACACCAGCCAGAACACGCCGAAGGCCATGGCCGCGAGCGACAGGGTGAGCGCGATCTGGTTGATGCGCTTGCGCGTGGCGTAGCGCGCCCGGCGCGCCTGCGCCAGCTCGGCGGCGTTGATCAGTTTCTGCGAGGTACTTGTGCTCATGCTCATGCGCGCGCTCCTTCGCCCTTTTGCAGGCGGTTCAACAGCAGCTTGGACAGCGCCAGCACCACGAAGGTGATGAAGAACAGCACCAGCCCGAGGTAGATCAGCGACGCCTGGTGCAGCCCCTCGCCCGCCTCGGCGAACTCGTTGGCCAGCGCCGAGGTGATGCTGTTGGCGGCTTCGAAGACCGACAGGGAGTTGAGCTGGTTCATGTTGCCGATGACGAAGGTGACGGCCATGGTCTCGCCCAGGGCGCGGCCCAGGCCGAGCATGACGCCGCCGAGCACGCCCGTCTTGGTGTAGGGCAGCACCACTTTCCAGACCACCTCCCAGGTGGTGGAGCCGAGGCCGTAGGCCGACTCCTTGAGCAGCGCAGGGGTGACCTCGAACACGTCGCGCATCACCGCGGCGATGAACGGAATGATCATGATCGCCAGGATGATGCCCGCCGAAAGGATGCCGATGCCCACCGGGGGGCCCGACACCAGCGCGCCCAGGTAGGGTACGCCCTTGAACAGCGCCTGCAGCGGCTGCTGCACCCAGGTGGCGAGCAGCGGGCCGAACACCATCAGCCCCCACATGCCGTAGACGATGGAGGGCACGGCGGCCAGCAGCTCGATGGCCGTGCCCAGCGGGCGCTTGAGCCAGGCGGGCGACAGCTCGGTGAGGAACAGCGCGATGCCGAAGCTCACCGGCACGGCGATCAGCAGCGCGATGGCCGACGTGGCCAGCGTGCCGTAGATCATCACCAGGCCGCCGTATTCGTTTTGCACCGGGTCCCACACGCTGCGCGCGAGAAAGCCCAGGCCGTATTGCGTGATGGAGGGCCATGCCCCCACCACCAGCGAAAGCAGGATGCCCAGCAGCGTGGCCAGCGTCAGCAGCGCAGCGCCGCAGGCCAGCCAGGCGAACAGGCGATCCGCCATGCTGCCGGACAGCAGCGGCGGACGCCCGGGAGGAAGGGTCTGGCCAGCGCCGGAGAGCCGCTGTGGCTGCGGCTGTGGCACCGAGGGAACGGACAGCGTCGTGGACACAGGTGAACCTTTGTTGTCTTGCATGGTGCATCGGCGGGTGCGATGTGCGCACCCGCCGCATGCGGATTATTTCAGCGGCACCCGGAACCCCGGGAGCCTTCTTGCGAGCGGGGAGCGCACCCCACCCCTTGCTTCACATGGCGCTGCGCAGGAAACTGGCGCTGCCCAGGCCAGGGCAGCCTTGCCGTGGCCGCCCCGCCGCGCTGGCTGCGTCCCCCTCCCACGCGCAGCGTGAGAGAGGGGGAAGGCGCCGAAGGCGGCTCAGGGGGTGCTTTACTTCACTGCGATGGGCTTGCCGGCCGCGTCCTTGATCTCGCCCCAGGACTTGACGATCACGCTCTTGACGCTGTCGGGCATGGGCACGTAGTCCAGGTCCGAGGCGGTCTTGTCGCCGGTCTGGTAGGCCCACTCGAAGAACTTGAGCGAGGTGGCGGCCTGCTGCGGCTTGTCCTGGCTCTTGTGCATCAGGATGAAGGTGGCGCCAGTGATGGGCCAGGAGGCCTTGCCGGGCTGGTTCGTCAGGATCTGGTAGAAGCTCTTGCTCCAGTCCGCGCCCGCCGCAGCGGACTTGAAGGCAGCGTCATCGGGGGCCACAAAGGCGCCGTCGGCGTTCTGCATCTGCACGTAGGTCAGCTTGTTCTGCTTGACGTAGGCGTACTCCACATAGCCGATCGAGTTGGCCAGGCGGCCCACGAAGGCGGCGACGCCCTCGTTGCCCTTGCCGCCGGCGCCCGTGGGCCAGTTCACCGCCGTGCCCTCGCCCACCTTGGACTTCCACTCGGCGTTCACCTTCGAGAGGTAGTTGGTGAAGATGAAGCTGGTGCCCGAGCCGTCGGCGCGGCGCACCGGAGCGATGGCCGCCTCGGGCAGCTTCACGCCGGGGTTCAGCGCCACGATGGCGGGGTCGTTCCAGTGCGTGACCTTGCCCAGGTAGATGTCGCCCAGCACCTGGCCGCTGAGCTTGAGCTGGCCGGCCGCGATGCCCTGGATGTTGACCACCGGCACCACGCCGCCGATCACGGTGGGGAACTGCACCAGGCCCTTCTTGGCCAGGTCCTCGTCCTTGAGCGGCGCGTCGGAAGCGCCGAAGTCCACCGTCTTGGCCTCGATCTGGCGCAGGCCCGCGCCCGAACCCACGGACTGGTAGTTGATCTTCACGCCGGTGGCCTTGTGGTAGTCGGCGGCCCACTTGGCGTACAGCGGCGCCGGGAAGCTGGCGCCAGCGCCGGTGGCTTCCTGTTGTGCCATTGCATGGGGCAGCGCCATTGCCGACAGCGCGCCGGCCACCAGGATGCGGATCAGGGACAGTTTCATGACAAACCTCTGCGGTTGTGGAAGGAATGACCGCGACTGTAGAGACGCTTTGTGACAGTCATGTGACGCCGTTTTTTTGTCACGAAATTGCAAAAAGCGCCACAGGGCGACAGCAGACCCCGCGGCGTCATCAAACCTTCATCCCCCCTGGCTACGCTGCCGCACGTTGCGAATGAGAGAAAAGCCATGCCTTTTGAAGACCGCGAGGAACTGGTGCGCCGTATCGAGAACGACTTGCTCGACGGCCTCGACGAAGAACTGGAACTGGAAATAGAAGACCGCACGCACGCGCTGGCGCTGCCGGAGGACGGCGGCGCGCACGCGCATGAAAGCCATGCGCAGCGCGTGGCGTACTTCAAGGAGCTGTTCCGGCTGCAGGGCGAGCTGGTCAAGCTGCAGGACTGGGTGGCCTCGACCCGGCAGAAGGCCGTCATCATCTTCGAGGGCCGCGACGCGGCGGGCAAGGGCGGCGTCATCAAGCGCATCACCCAGCGCCTGAACCCGCGCGTGTGCCGCGTGGTGGCGCTGCCCGCGCCCAACGACCGCGAACGCACGCAGTGGTACTTCCAGCGCTATGCGGCGCACCTGCCGGCGGCGGGCGAAATGGTGCTGTTCGACCGCAGCTGGTACAACCGCGCCGGCGTGGAGCGCGTCATGGGCTTTTGCACGGACGCGGAGTACGAGGAATTCTTCCGCTCGGCGCCGGAGTTCGAGCGCATGCTGGTGCGCTCGGGCATCAAGCTCATCAAGTACTGGTTTTCCATCACCGACGACGAGCAGCACCTGCGCTTCCTGGGCCGCATCCACGACCCGCTCAAGCAGTGGAAGCTCAGCCCCATGGACCTGGAGTCGCGCCGCCGCTGGGAGGACTACACCCGCGTCAAGGAGGCGATGCTGGAGCAGACGCACATCCCCGAGGCCCCCTGGTGGGTCGTGCCCGCCGACAACAAGAAACAGGCGCGGCTGAACTGCATCAGCCACCTGCTGACGCAGTTTCCCTACGCCGAGGTGGAGCGCCCGGAAGTGCTGCTGCCCGCGCGCGTGCGCAACGCCGACTACATCCGCCACCCGGTGCCGCAGGACATGATTGTCCCGCAGGTGTATGGGGGTACATCCCCCTGAGCCGCTGCGCGGCTTCCCCCTTCTCTCTACGCGCTGCGCGCTACGGGAAGGGGGACGACGCCAGCGCGGCGGGGCGGCCCTTGCGCGGCGTCTGCTGGCATGGGCCGCGCCAGTTTCATGGGGCGCTGGCGCCATAAGCGCTGCCCCTTTTTTTGGAGATCACCATGCTGCCACCCTCCCCCCTGCACCGCCGCCGCTGGCTGCAGCTGTGCGCCGCCGCCGGCCTGGCGCCGCACGCCGGTGCCTTTGCGCAAGCCAGCGCCAAGGACGCCGAGCGCCCGGTGGTGGTGGCGCAGCTGGCCGACATGTCGCCCGGCCAGCAGGACGTGAGCCGCGACTTCCTCATCGGCTCGCGCGCTGCATGGCAGGACCTGAACGCGCGCGGCGGCGTGCAGGGGCGCCCGGTGCAGCACCTGGCCATCGAGGTGCAGGGCACCGGCCCGGCGCTGCAGGCCGCATGGCGCGGCGTCGCGGGCAACCCGGCATGCATCGCGCTGTCGGGCTGCGTGGGCGATGGCGCCGCGGGCGCGCTGGCCGCCCTGCAGGAACAGGCCCCGCCGGCCCAGCCGCTGGCACACGCCGCGCCCTGGATGCACAGCCAGGAGGGCGTGAACGCCAGCGACCTGGTCTTCGGCATCTTTCCCGACTACCAAATCCAGATTGCCCATGCGCTCAAGACCCTGGCCTCCATGGGCGTGCAGGAGCTGGGCGTGGTCTACGCCACGGCCGCCGTGCGCCAGCAATCGCAGGCCCGGGTGCGGCAGGCCGCCCAGACGCTGCAGCTGCGCATGCAGGACCTGCCCCTGCCCGGCAGCAGCGCGCAGGCCGACCGGCAGCTGGCCACCCCGGCGCAGCCCATCGTGCTGTTCGTGGGCGGCACGCCGGAGCTGCACGGCTTCATGCGCCGGCTCACCCTGCAGCCCGGCCGCCAGTGCTTCGTCGTGGCCCTGGCCGACGTGAACCTGCAGGTGCTGGCGCAGATGGGCGCGGCCGCGCGCAACGTCTCGGTCATCGCCACGCAGTCCGTCCCCCTGGTGACGGCCAGCCTGCCCATCGTGCGCGCCTACCGCGACGCCCTGGCCCGGCTGTACGACGAACCGCCCTCGCCCCAGGGGCTGGCGGGCTTCATCGCCGCGCGCTACACCGCCGAAGTGCTGCAGAGCGTGAATGGGCCGCTGACGCGCGCCTCGGCGCTCGCCGCCTTCCGCCGCCGCCAGGACCTGAACCTGGGCGGCTTCACCGTCGCCTTCGACGGCCGCAAACGCACCCATGCGTATGTGACGCAAAGCATGCTGACCGCCGACGGGCGGATCGTGGGTTGAGCCGCCCTCCGGGCGGCCGCGCCGGCTTCGCCGGCAACGCGCAGCGCGCGCCTTCCCGGTGCTATGCTGCGCCGCAATTTCACCAGCGCACTCCTCAGCGCCCCAGGCGCACCACCATGCAAGACGGAACACTGCTCGCCGCTGTAGACCTCGGGTCCAACAGCTTTCGCCTCGAAATCGGCCGCTTCGAACATGGCCACATCCAACGTGTCGAATACCTCAAGGAAACCGTGCGCCAAGGCGGCGGACTGGACGAGGAACGCAACCTGAGCCTGGACGCCATGCAGCGCGGCTGGGACTGCCTGGCGCGCTTCGCCGAGCGCCTGGCCGGCTTCGAGCGCACCCACGTGCGCGCCGTGGCCACCCAGACCCTGCGCGAGGCGCACAACCGCGAGACCTTCATCGAGCGCGGCAACGCCATCCTCGGCTACCCCATCGACGTGGTCTCGGGCCCCGAGGAGGCGCGCCTGATCTACCAGGGCGTATCGCGCCTGCTGCCGCAGTCGGACGAATGGCGCCTGGTGGTGGACATCGGCGGACGCTCCACCGAACTCATCCTGGGCCAGCGCTACCAGGCCCATGCCGTGACCTCGCTGCGCATGGGCAGCGTGGCCTGGTCCACGCGCTACTTCGCCGACGGCAGCTTCACCCCCGCCGCCTTCGAGGCCGCCGAAACCGCCGCCAAGGCGATGCTGGACGAGACCTTGCAGGTGTTCCAGCCCAGCGCCTGGGACGTGGCTTACGGCTCCTCGGGCACCATCGGCGCGGTGGGCGAGATCCTCGCCATGGCGGGCTACCCGCCGGGCGAGATCACACGCGAGGCGCTCGATTGGCTGCTGGCCAAGCTGCTGCGCGCCGGCCATGCCAGCCGCGTGCGCCTGGACGGGCTGAAGGAAGACCGGCGCCCGGTGATCGGCGGCGGCCTGAGCGTGCTGCGTGCCGTGTTCAGCCTGCTGGGCATCGAGCGCATGCAGGTGGCGCAAGGCGCGCTGCGGCAGGGTGCGCTGTACGACCTGCTCAGCCGCGAGTGGCCCGAGACCGATTTGCGCACCAGCACCGTGGCCGGCCTGATGCAGCGCTTTGCCGTGGACATCCCGCATGCCCAGCGCGTGGCGCAGGTGGCCGGCACCCTGTTCGGCCAGGCGGCCGCGCAGGGCAGCGAGCGCGCCGCGCGCAAGCTCGACTGGGCCGCGCGCCTGCACGAAATCGGCTGCCGCATCGCCCACAGCGGCTACCACCGGCATGGCGCCTACATCCTGGACAACACCGACGCCGCCGGCTTCGCCCAGCCCGAGCTGCACCACCTGGGCCTGCTGCTGCGCGCCCACCGGGGCAAGCTGCGCAAGCTGGAGCTCGACTGGAGCGACGCCCAGTTCACGCTGCAACTGGCCTGCCTGCGCCTGGCCGTGGCCCTGTGCCACGCGCGGCGCGACCCGGACATGGACGGCATCCGCCTGGAGCGCAAGGGCGCGCGCTTCGTGCTGTGCAGCCGCCCGGGCTGGGCGGCGCTGTACCCCCAGTCGGCCCACCTGCTGCGCGAGGAAAGCCAGGACTGGCTGCGCACGCCGTGGGAGCTGGTGCTGGAGTTGGGTTGATTTTTTAGAGGAAAATCGGCCTCCAGCCCTTGGCCAGCAAGCGCAAGCAGCTATCTTTTTTGAAATAGGGTTTACCGCCCCCCGGACTCGACCACCGCCACGCGCCGCCGCAGCGCGGCGGCCTCCTCCACGTTCCCCGCCTGCTCGGCGCGCTGCGCGCGCGCCAGCAGCCAGGCCAGCAGCGGCCGGCGCCAGCCCTGGGCGGAGGCGGTGTCGGCGGCCAGCGCCATCACCGCCGGGCTGGCGCGCCCGGCCTGCAGCAGGGCGCCCGCTGCCACCAGGCGGGCCAGCGGGTCGGCCATGGCCGCCAGCGCTGACGGCACGGTAGCGGGGTCGCCCGTGGCGGCAAGCGCCTGGCGGTGCGCCTCGGGCAGCAGGGCCGCGTCCTGCGCGCTGGCGCGGCCCGCCAGGTAGGCGGCGTAGGCGCGCTCGGGCGCGGGTGCGTCGGCACGCAGGGCCTCGAAGCGCTCGCACACCGGGGGCTGCAGGGCCAGGCTGGCCACCTGGGCGGCGCAGTCCATCAGCGCCAGGCGCGCGAGCAGGTCCGGGCGCCCGGTGCGCGCCACCTCGGCGCGGGCGCGCGTCCATTCGGCCTGGGCCACGCGGTCCTCGCCCGCCAGGTAGGCGGCGGTGGCGCGCTGCGCGGCGCCCTGGGCGCTGCCTTGCCAGTCGGGCACGGGCGGACGGCTGGCGCAGGCTGCCAGCGCCGCGCACAGCAGCAGGGGGAGCAAGGGGGCGCGCTGGGTCATGGCAGGGTCAGCTCCAGGTCCTTGGGGTCGCGGGCGAAGGGCCAGGTGCGGTTCACCTGGTTCAGCAGCGCGTCGATCTTGCGCAGGTTGGCCTCGACCTCGGCGCGCAGCGCGCCCAGGTCGGTGCTGGCGGCGCGCACGTTGGCACCCACGGCCTGGGCCTCGGCCAGCACGGCATCGGCCTTGCGCAGGCTGGCGCGCGTGTCCTGCAGCAGGCCGCCCAGTTGCGCCACGGCCGCCTGCGCCTCGGGCAGCAGGCCCTGCGCGCCGAACACCTGGGTGTCGGCCTTGGCGGCCATGCCGTCCAGGCGCGCCAGCAGCGCGTTGGTGCGCTCCAGCGTGGCCAGCACCTTGCGCGCGTCGCGCTCGTTGCCCATGAGCAGGCCCAGCGCCCCGCCGGGGCCCTGCAGGCGTTCGGTGAGCGCCTGGGCATTGGCGGCGGTGGCGGCCAGGGCCGAGTCCTGCGCGGTGAGCGCGCGCAGGTTGCCCAGCAGCTCGCGCGCCGTGGCCATGATCTGGGGGATCTCGGCCGTGGCATCGCCGCGCAGCACCGGGCGCATGGCGCCATCGGGCAGCAGCGGGTCGTCGAGGATGCCGCTGTAGGCCTTGATGGCGGTGCCGCCCACCAGGCCGCGCACCAGCGTGAACACGCTCGATGTGCGCAGCCAGTGCGCGTCGCGCTGCGCCACGTCCACGGTGATGTGCACGTTGCCGTCGGGCGCCAGGCCGATATGGCGCACGCGGCCGATGGGAAAGCCCGAGAACGTCATGTCCATGCCCACGGCCACGCCTTCGGAGTCGTCGGCCACCAGCACCAGCTGCTGCGTGGGCTCGAACACGCCGCGCGCGTGCAGCAGGTACAGGGCCGAGCCGGCGATCAGCGCCAGCGTGAACAGCAGCAGCGCGGCGGCCTTGGCGCGCAGGTGCGCCACGGGCCGCTGGATGCCTTCGAGGCCGTCGGTAGAAGGGTCGGTCATCCGTAGTAGTTCCCCATGAGCGAGACGAGTTCGATCAGCAGCAGCAGCGCGAACATGCGCGCGAGCCCCCCCAGCTCCGTCATGCCCGGCCCCGGGTGCAGGGCCGAGGCGGTGGGAATGAGCGCTACGGCCAGGCTGGAAAACAGCGTCTTGAGCACGAACACCAGCGTGAACGCGGGCGTGAAGACCTGGCCGAACATGCGCGTGTAGCCGGGCAGCCCGGCCAGGCTGCTGCCGTACACGCCCAGGTAGGCCATGGCCAGCGCCACCACGCACGACAGCGCCGCCAGCGTGATGCCCGCGTAGGCCCCGGCCAGCACGCGCGGCAGCAGCTCCATGCGCACCGGGTCGGCACCCTGGCGGCGCAGCCGGTCCAGGTGGCCGGCGGCGCGCAGCCGCGCCAGCTCCAGCCCCTGGGGGATGCTGCAGCGCAGCGCCACGAACAGCGCGGCGGTGAGCGGTATCAGCTCCAGCACCAGCACGCGCACCACCATCTCCAGCGCGTAGCGCGACAGGCCGTAGCTCTGCGCCGTGACGACGACGATGCGCGTGATCGACAGGCTGACCAGCGCCGCCAGCGCCGTGAAGCCCGGCAGCACCGGCAGCGTGGCGCGCACCATGTGGTGCGCCAGGCGCGTGCGCGCCGCGCCACGGTAGGTGGAGGGCGAGAGCAGCAGCACCAGCACCACCGCGCCCAGGTAGACGATGCGCGCCCAGCCCAGCGCGCGGCGCTGCGCCAGGCGCCACAGGCGGGCGGGGCCGTCCTCCAGGGTTTGCAGGGTGTTCATGCGGCCATCATAGTTCAGGGTGAAAAATGCCTCCAGGGCAATGCTGTCAAGCGCTGGAAGCTATCAAATCAGTAGTCGCACCGGTGGCTACACATGCCGGTGCGCGGGCGCATTGCGCTGCGGCGCCCAGTCTTGCGCCTCGGCGCGCGCGTGCAGCGCGTCGATCACCTGGCACTGCGCCTGCACGCCATCGCAGCGGCTGCGCAGCAGGCACAGCTCCTGCTCCAGCACACGCAGTTCGTCCAGGCGCGTGCGCACGTGCGCCAGGTGCTCGTCCAGCGTGGCGCAGGCCACGTGGCCGTCGGCCAGGCAGGTGCCGTCGAGCGCCAGCAGCGTGCGCACTTCGTCCAGCGACATGTCCATGGCGCGGCACAGGCGGATGAAGCGCAGCCGGTGCAGGTCGGCCTCGCCGTAGAAGCGGTAGCTGTTGTCGCTGCGGCCCTGCGGGGCCAGCAGGCCCTCCTTCTCGTAATAGCGGATATTGGCCGCCGAAACGCCCGAGCGCCTGGCGGCCTCGCCGATGCGGCAGTGCAGCGTGTCTGACATGGCTTGACCTTGAAGTAACTTTCAGCTTTCCAATGATGGCATGAACCAAGCGAAGCCCTCCTCCCATCTCGCCCATGACCATGGTCATGACCACGGCAGCCACGCGCAGGGCGCGGCGGCGCCGGCCGCAAGCGCCTGCAGCCCTGCGCCGGGTGCCGGCGCCTGCTGCGGCTGCAGCAGCGACCCGCACGACCACGGCGCCCTGCCCGGCTGGCCGCGCATCGCCGCGGCCCTGCTGTTCGCCGCTGGCGCCGAAGCCGCGCACTGGGCGCAGCACGAGGTGCCGGGCATGCTGCTGGCCGTGGCCGCCATCGCCCTGGCCGGCCTGGGCGTGTACCGCTCGGGCCTGAAGGACCTGGCGCGGCTGCGCCTGGGCATCCACGCGCTGATGGCCGTGGCCGTGACCGGCGCCTTCCTGATCGGCCAGTGGCCCGAGGCGGCCATGGTGATGGCGCTGTACGTGGCGGCCGAGCGCATCGAGGACGGCGCCATGGAGCGCGCGCGCCACGCCATCCGCAGCCTGCTCGACCTGGCACCCGAGACCGCCGAGGTGCTGCAGCCCGACGGCAGCACAGCGCGCCAGAACGCCGCCCAGGTACCGCTGGGCGCCACGCTGCGCATCGCCCCGGGCGCGCGCGTGCCGCTGGACGGCACCGTCACGCGCGGCGAGAGCGCCGTGAACCAGGCCCCCATCACGGGCGAGAGCCAGCTCGCCGACAAGACCCCCGGCGACGCGCTGTACGCCGGCAGCGTGAACCAGCACGGCGAGCTGTTCATGCAGGTCACGGCCCCGGCCAGCGGCACGCTGCTGGCGCGCATCGTGCATGCGGTGGAGCAGGCCCAGGCCTCGCGCGCGCCCACGCAGCGCTTCGTGGACCGCTTCGCCGCCGTCTACACGCCCATCGTCTTCGTGCTGGCGGTGCTGCTGGCGCTGCTGGCGCCCGCCGTGCTGGGCTGGAGCTGGGCCCAGGCGGCCTACCAGGCGCTGGCGCTGCTGGTGATTGCCTGCCCGTGCGCGCTGGTGATCTCCACCCCCGTCACCGTGGTCAGCGCGCTCACGGCGGCGGCGCGGCGCGGCGTGCTCATCAAGGGCGGCAGCGCGCTCGAGGCGGCGCGCGGCCTGCGCGTCATCGCCCTGGACAAGACCGGCACGCTGACCACCGGCAACCCCACCCTGGTGGACTGGCAAGCCCTGGACAGCACGGCGCCCGCGCAGGCCGCCACCCTGGCCTGGCAGCTCGCCAGCCGCTCGGACCACCCGGTCTCGCGCGCCATTGCCAGCGGGCTGGCCGCCGAAGCCCCGCCCGCCAACACGGTGCAAGACCTGCGCGCCCTGCCCGGCCGGGGCGTGGAAGGGCACGTGGACGGCCAGCGCCACGTGCTGGGCAACCTGCGCCTGGTGCGCGAGATGCAGCTGCTCACCCCCGCGCTGGAAGCCGCGCTGCGGGCGCACGAGCAGCAGGGCCGCACCGTCACCCTGCTGGCCAGCGACAGCGCCGTGCTGGCCCTGTTCGCCGTGGCCGACCCGCTGCGCGCGCACGCCGGCGAAGCCGTGGCGCAATTGCAGGCCCTGGGCGTGCGGCCCGTGGTGCTGAGCGGCGACAACGCCGCCACCGTGGCCGCCGTGGCGGCCGAGGCCGGCATCGCCGACGCGCGCGGCAGCCTGCTGCCGCAGGACAAGCTCGACGCCCTGGCCGCGCTGCAGCGCGAGCACGGCCCCACCGGCATGACGGGCGACGGCATCAACGACGCTCCGGCGCTGGCGCGCGCCGACGTGGGCTTTGCCATGGGCGGCGCGCACAGCACCGGCATGGCCATGGAAACCGCCGCCGTGGTGCTGATGAACGACGACCTGCGCCGCATCCCCGGCACGGTGCGCCTGTCGCGCCACGCGCATGCCGTGCTGTGGCAAAACATCGCGCTGGCACTGGGCGTCAAGGCCGTGTTCTTCGCCCTGGCGCTCACGGGCCAGGCCAGCATGTGGATGGCCGTGGCGGCCGACATGGGCGTGAGCCTGCTGGTGGTGGCCAACGGCATGCGGCTGCGCTGGTGGAAAGGGATCTGAAAGAAGGACATGAAACCTGCGCAAAACACCATATCCCGCATCTTCCATGCAATATGAAAGCCGTATTGCGCAGATAAATTGACGCAACGCGCGGCGCGGTGGTGTAATCCGCGCCGATTCCGCCCCCCCCGCGCCATGACCAGCACCACCGCCCAGTCCGCCACGTTCCCCGCCGCCCAGCCCCACTCCCGCACCGAGGACGCGGTGGCCATCCTCACCGGCGTGACCCTGGTGTCGGTGGGCGTGGCCTTCATCGCCAGCGCGGGGCTGCTGACGGGCGGCATGACCGGACTGGCCTTCGTGCTGCACTACGCCACGGGAATCGGCTTCGGCAAGCTGTTCTTCGTGCTCAACCTGCCCTTCTACTGGCTGGCGCTGCGCAAGCTGGGCACGGGCTTCACGCTCAAGACCTTCACGGCGGTGGCGCTGCTGTCAGCGCTGGTCGGGCTGCAAAGCCAGTTCCTGCAGATCAGCCAGCTGCACCCAGCGTATGCCGCCATCACCGGCGGACTCATCATGGGCATCGGCTTTCTGGTGCTGTTCCGCCACCGCTGCAGCCTGGGCGGCGTGGGCATCCTGGCGCTGTACCTGCAGGACCGCTACGGCTGGCGCGCCGGCAAGGTGCAGATGGCGGTGGACTGCTGCATCGTGCTGGCGGCGCTGGTCACGGTGGAGCCGCAGCGCGTGCTGTGGTCGGTGGCCGGTGCCGTGGCGCTGAACCTGGTGCTGGCCATGAACCACCGCCCTGGCCGCTACATGGCGGCATGAAGTGAAACACCCCCTGAGTCGCCTTCGGCGCCTTCCCCCTCTCTCTACGCGCTTCGCGCTAAGGGAGGGGGACGCAGCCAGCGCAGCGGGGCGGCCCTTGCGCGGCTGCCCACGCTTGGGCCGCGCCGGTTTCGTGCGCAGCGCCATGGAAAACTGACTTGGCACCGCGGGAACTTCGCGCCACGCTGCCGCCTCTGCCCTGACATGCCCCGCGGTCTGCTCGTTCTCCTCATGGCACTGCTGCTGGCCCTGCGCGGCCTGCTGGGCAGCGCCATGGCCATGGAGAGCGCGCCGCCGCCCGCGCCCGTGCCGCACGCCGCCAGCGTGGACGGGCACGCGCACTGCCACGACGCCAGCACGCCCCAGGACGACAGCGCCGCCACGCCCTGCGCGGCCTGCGACATCTGCCACACGGCGCTGTTCCTGCCCGGCCTGGCGGCACAGGCCGGCCCCGTGGCCGCCGCGCCGCCGCGCGCCTGGCCCGGCGCGGCCTTCGCCAGCGCGCCGCAGGCGCTCGCTCTCAAGCCGCCCATCGCCTGAGCCGCGCGCTCCACAGGCCTCCTTCCGTACCATGCAGCCCGCCCGCGGCGGTGGCCGCATGCCGTCAGACTTTTCGTATTCCTTTCATGAAAACTATCAAATTCATAGCTGCCAGCGCTTTGCTGGCAAGCGCTGGCGCCGTCTTTTCCCATGAAGGCGCGACCCACCCGGACGCCCATGCCCACCACGGCAACGCAGCAGCCACGGCCCCGGCGGAGCAAACGCCCTTCGGCATCGCGGGCGACGCGCGCAAGGTGCAGCGCACCATCACGCTGCGCATGGGGGACGACATGCGCTTTGCGCCCAGCCACCTCACCGTGAAGCAGGGCGAAACCCTGCGGCTGCGCGTGCAGAACCAGGGCCAGGTGATGCACGAGATCGTGCTGGGCACGCCCGGCTCGCTGTCCGAGCACGCCCAGATGATGCAGCAGCACCCCGGCATGGCCCACGATGCCCCGCACATGGCGCACGTGGCGCCGGGGCAGAAAGGCGAGCTGGTGTGGCAGTTCAACCGGGCTGGCGAATTCGACTTTGCCTGCCTGGTGGCCGGGCACTTCGAGGCCGGCATGAAGGGCACCATCACCGTCAAGCCGTGAAAGGAACATCCATGACCGCCATGCACGCCCCCCTGCGCCGCCGCCAGTGGCTGGCCGCCGCCTGCGCCGCGCTGGCCGCGCCGCAGCTCTGGGCCGCGCGCCCGGACACCGCCGTCGAGGTCTGGAAAGACCCGCAATGCGGCTGCTGCGCCGACTGGATCGCGCACATGCAGGCCGAAGGCTTTCGCGTGACCGTGCACGAGAGCGGCAACGCTGCCGTGCGCGCGCGCCTGGGCCTGCCCGAACGCCTCGGGTCATGCCACACCGCGCTCGCCGGCGGCTACCTGATCGAAGGCCACGTGCCGGCCGCCGACGTGAAGAAGCTGCTGGCCGAAAAGCCCAAGGCCCTGGGCCTGGCCGTGCCCGGCATGCCCGTGGGCAGCCCCGGCATGGATGGCCCGGCCTACAACGGCCGCAAAGACCCGTACGACGTGCTGCTGGTGACCAGGAACCTGTTGAACAGCGACGTGTCCACGCGCGTCTTCACGAGTTATCGGTGACACCCCCCTGAGCGGCTGCGCCGCGTCCCCCCGCTCTCGCCACGCTGCGCGTGGCGGGCAGGGGGACGCAGCCCCCGCTGCGGGGCGGCCCTTGGCTTGCTGCCCGCGCCTGGGCCGTGCCGGTTGCGTAGGCCGCTGGCTGCGCACCCATAATCGGCGCCATGAACCACACCCGCCTGCAAGGCGCGCAAGGCGCCATCACCGACGTGGCCGGCATCGAAGTCGGCCACTACACCGAAACCCGCCGCCCCACGGGCTGCAGCGTGGTCATCGCGCGCGAAGGCGCCGTGGGCGGCGTGGACGTGCGCGGCGCCGCCCCCGGCACGCGCGAGACCGAGCTGCTGCACCCATCCAACTTCGTCGAGCGCGTGCATGCCGTCGTGCTTTCGGGCGGCAGCGCCTGGGGGCTGGACGCCGCCAGCGGCGCCGCGCGCTGGCTGGAGGAGCAAGGCGTGGGCTTCGACATCGGCGTGGGCCGCCTGCCGCTGGTGCCGGCCGCCGTGCTGTTCGACCTGCACGTGGGCGACGCGCGCGTGCGCCCCGACGCCGCGGCGGGCTACGCCGCCTGCGCCGCCGCCACGCGCACGCACCCGGCCGAGGGCAGCGTGGGCGCGGGCACGGGCGCCACGGTGGGCAAGCTGTTCGGCATGCAGTACGCGATGAAGAGCGGCATCGGCACCGCCTCGGTACGCGTGGACGGCATCACCGTGGGCGCGCTCGTCGCCTGCAACGCCGTGGGCGACGTGGTGGACCCGGACACCGGCCGCCCGCTGGCCGGCGCGCGCACCGAAGACGGCGCGCAGCTGCGCGACATGCGCCGCGCCCTGCTGCGCGGCGAGCTGCCCGGCGCGCTGCTGGGCGGCAGCAACACCACCATCGGCATCATCGCCACCGACGCCGTGCTGACCAAGCCGCAGGCGCAGCGCCTGGCCGTGGTGGGGCACGACGGGCTGGCGCGCGCCATCAACCCGGTGCACACGCAGATGGACGGCGACACGCTGTTCGCCCTGGCCACCGGCGCCGCCGGGCGCACGCCCGACCTGGTGGTGCTGGCCACCATGGCCGCCGAGGCCGTGGCCCGCGCCACCGTGCGCGCGGCGCTGGCGGCGCGCAGCATCACCACGGCCGAAGGGTTGCACCTGCCCGGGTGCGCGGGCTAGGCGCGTTGCAAAAACCATAGCTGCCAACGCTTGCCCTGCAAGGGCTGGCGCCTGATTTCATGGAATCTGCTCCACCGCCGCGCTGGCGGGCGGGCGCTGCGGCGCGGTGGCCTTGCGCACGTCCCCCGGCCCCGCCAGCCACCAGGCCAGCGCCGCCAGCAGCACCAGGCCGCCCAGCGCGGGGCGCGAATGCGCGGTGGCCCGCGCCCGCTGCGCGCCGGGCGTGAAACGCCCACGCCGGTCGGCCCAGGCACGGGCCACTGCCTGCCCGGCCGCCTCGGCGGCCTCGGCCCCGTGCAGCGCCGGGGTGATGCGCTGCAGCACGCCAGCAGCATCGCGCGCGTGCACTGCGTGGTAGCGCTGCCGCGCCGCGCCGCTGCCGGTGGCGAACAGCAGCTTGTGCACCAGGGCCTGGCTGGCATCCCCGGGTAGCAGCAGCACACGCGACCACAGCCACGAGCGGTGCCACACGCGCAGGCCATCGTCGCGCACCTGCAGCGTCCAGCGCCGGGTGGCCGCGTGCAGCGCGAACAGCGGCAGCGCCAGCAGCGCCGCCCGGCCCCAGAAGCCGCGCGGCGGCACCAGCCCGGTGGCCTGGATGCGGCCGTTGGTCCACCACTCGGCCGCGAGCAGGGCCAGCGCCAGCACCGCCACCCAGCGCCAAGCGGCCTGGTCGAACTCCAGCGCCCATGCGCCGGGGCTTTCGGCCACGCGCACGCCGGGAGGCAGGCGCACCACGCCACTATCCAGAGGAACGACGGGCGCCTCCGCCTTCCAATCGACGCGCGCGTCGAAGCGGTCAGTGCCCGTCCAGGGCGGGGCCACGGCCTGCACCGGCAGGTCGTAGGCCAGCTCCAGCGTGCCGTCGGCGCGCACCAGCTCCAGCCGCCAGTCCACGCGCTCGCCGCTGCGCTGGCCGCCATGGGCCGGCGCGTCGCCGGGCAGCGTGAAGCGTGCGGTCAGACGCATGCCGCCATCGGCGGCGGGCTGCTGGTGCGTGCCGGCGTCCAGCACCTCCACCTGGCGCTCGGGCGAGCCGGAGCTGGCTTCGTCCACCCGGTACTGCGCCACCCGCAGCCGCAGGCCGTGCGCACCGGCCTGCTGCACGGCGCGCGCGGGCAAGTGCAGCGTGGCCTGCACCGGCTGCCCCGGGCAGGGCTGCGGCGGCTGCGCAGACATCGCCAGCCCCTGGTAGCGCCAGGCCTTGCGGCTCTGGTGCAAAGCGGCATAGGCCAGCCCCACGCCGACCGCCACGAAGATGCCGATGAACCCCTTGGCCCACGGCGGGGTGTTCCGGTCCGTCCACATCAGCGCAGCCATGGGGAAGGCCACGCCGCACCAGAACAGGGTGAAGAACCACAGCAGCCACCGCCCCTTGGCCAGCGAGTGGCGCGGCGGCGCATCGACCGCAGGCGCGCGCGGGCCGAGCAGCGTCCAGCCGAACACCCACGCCGCCGCCAAGCCCACGCCGCTGAACACCAGCGCGAACGGAATACGGAAAATCTGCAGGCGCCAGCGGATGTCCGGATCGATCAGCGCCTGCGCTGGCACCCTGGGGTTCACCCAGACGGTGATAGGCGTGCCCTGCTGCTGCGCCTGCTGCAGGGTGCGGTGCCAGCGCTGCTGCCAGTCGCCCAGGTTGTCGGCCTTGGCATGCGGGTCCAGCCCGACGCGCTGGCCTTCGTAGGCATGCCCGGCCACTGTGTAGCGGTAGCGCGCCTGCACCTGGTAGGTGGCGCCGCCTTCGCTGCTGGCGTGCCGCTGCAACTGCACGTCGAGCACCTGGGCGGGCACCGGCTGCCAGCCGCGCACCGTCCATGCGGCGTGCAAGGTGTCGGCCAGGGGCTTGAGCCCGGCCCAATAGCCGGTCAGGCCGAAGGCGATGGCGAAAACAGCGCTGAACACCAGCAACGCCACGCGCCCCAGCCACGGGTTTCCTGCTGCCATGCTGCGCACCCTCCTGCTCTTGTTGTTCTGCGCGCCAGCATAGTGACGAAATCATGACAAATGCGTGACAGCCATCCGCCAGCACCGCGCTCGCCGCGCCATGCGGCGAAGTCGATGTGCTGGCGATGGTCTGCAGCGGGTCTCCCGCTTCGTCGATCTTGCGCTTGCGCGCGGCCTCGGCGAACAGGTCAAACTTCAGGGCACTGCAAGGGCTGATCATGCGGGGGATGTGACGAGAACGTGTGACTCAGGGGAACCTCTCAAAACCTCTCCGATCCCTTGTTGATCGAGAACGCCTGCCCCCTCCTTTGCCATGATCACACCCCGCAGCGCGCTGAAGTTTGACCTGTTCGCCGAGGCCTCGCGCCAGCACAAGAGGGACGAGGTGGGCGATCCGCTGCAGGTGATCGCGCGGCACATCGACTTCGGAGCCCTGGCCGAGCTGGTGGATGCCTTGATCGAGCGCGGCGATGGCCGCAAGGGCGGGCGGCCCGCCTACCCCACCGAAGTGATGGTGCGCATCCTGGTCTTGAAGCGGCTGTACAACCTGTCCGATGAGCAGATGGAGTACCAGTTGCTGGATCGGGCGAGCTACCAGCGCTTTTGCCTGCTGCAGGATGCGATGAACGTGCCGGACCGCAACACGATCTGGCGCTTCGGCGCGCGAGGCCCTGGCCGAAGGCAGAACGCCCGATTGGAGTGAGGCCGAGCGTCGGCAAAGGGATGTGGATGCCACACACACGAAAAAGCACGGCAAAAGCTACTTCGGCTACAAGCTCAGCGTGAGCGTGGATCTCAAGCACGGCTTCATCCGCCGCATCGCCACGGGCACGGCCAGCGAGCACGACGGACACCACTTCGACGAGGTGCTGGACATGCACAACACCGGGCGCAGCGTGCACACGGACAAGGCCTACGCGAGCCGGCAGCGCCGGCAGATGCTGCAAGTGCTGGGCTTCGTGGACGCGATGCAGCGCCGGGCCCAGCCGGGCCAGCCCCTGAGCGAGTGCCAGAAGCGGCGCAACCAGCGCATTGCCAGCAAGCGTGCCCGGGTCGAACATACGTTTGCCGGCATCCGGCACATGGGCGGCAAGTTCGTGCGCACGATCGGGCAGGCGCGCGCCACGGTGGCGATGACGATGATGGCTGCCTGCTACAACATGAAGCGCCTGGCCTCGTTCCTGCATCGGGGAGTGGATGCGTTCTTCAAGCCCCAACCCGGCACCTGCAAGGCACAGGTGCGTCCGCACACAGCGAAAGCATGAGCCGCTGGGGCCGCCAGGCCCCGGGGGCACGGGGCTCGGCCCCTTGAGCAAGCGCTACCGCGCACTCAAGGCTCGGGAATATGCGCGGATGGCTTTGATGTTCTGCCTGGATCAGGGGTTATGAGAGGGAACCTCTCAAAACCCAACCGCTCTCTTCCTGACCCGAGAAGCCTGACCCGCCCCTTGCCATGATCACACCCCGCAGCGCGCTGAAGTTCGACCTGTTCGCCGAGGCCTCGCGCCAGCACAAGAGGGACGAGGTGGGCGATCCGCTGCAGGTGATCGCGCGGCACATCGACTTCGGAGCCCTGGCCGGGCTGGTGGATGCCTTGATCGAGCGTGGCGATGGCCGCCGGGGTGGCCGGCCGGCCTATCCCACCGAGGTGATGGTGCGCATCCTGGTCTTGAAGCGGCTGTACAACCTGTCCGATGAGCAGATGGAGTACCAGTTGCTGGATCGGGCGAGCTACCAGCGCTTTTGCCTGCTGCAGGATGCGATGAACGTGCCGGACCGCAACACGATCTGGCGCTTCGGCGAGCGGCTGGGCGTGGATGGGGCCACGGTGCTGTTCCAGGGAGTGGATGCGCAACTGCACCGCCATGGCTACATGGCCCGGGGCGGACAAGCCATCGATGCGACGCTGGTGCCCGCGCCGCGCCAGCGCCTGGACAGGCCGGAGCGCGAGGCCCTGGCCGAAGGCAGAACGCCCGATTGGAGTGAGGCCGAGCGCCGGCAAAGGGATGTGGATGCCACACACACGAAAAAGCACGGCAAGAGCTACTTCGGCCACAAGCTCAGCGTGAGCGTGGACCTCAAGCACGGCTTCATCCGCCGCATCGCCACGGGCACGGCCAGCGAGCACGACGGACACCACTTCGATGAGGTGCTGGACATGCACAACACCGGGCGGGCAGTGCATGCGGACAAGGCCTACCCGAGCCGCCAAAGGCGCCAGATGCTGAAAGTGCTGGGATTCGTGGATGCGATGCAGCGCAGGGCCCAGCCGGGCCAGCCCCTGAGCGAGTGCCAGAAGCGGCGCAACCAGCGCATTGCCAGCAAGCGTGCCCGGGTCGAACATGCGTTTGCCGGCATCCGGCACATGGGCGGCAAGTTCGTGCGCACGATCGGGCAGGCGCGCGCCACGGTGGCGATGACGATGATGGCTGCCTGCTACAACATGAAGCGCCTGGCGTCGTTCCTGCATCGGGGAGTGGATGCGTTCTTCAAGCCCCAACCCGGCACCTGCAAGGCACAGGTGCGTCCGCACACAGCGAAAGCCTGAGCCATCGGGGCTGCAAGGCCCTTCAATGCACGAGGTGCAGACCGCCGTAAGGCCTCATCGCGCATTCAAAACGGCTGGCGTCCAATCGTGCCTATTCGGATCCGTCAATCATGGGGTTGTGAGAGGTTCCCGAGAGGCTCCCCTTGGACTTCCAGTCCCGCCATTTCACGTCACCTCGCTACAACACCGCCCGCAGCGTACCGCCTGCGCCTTGTCGTGCGGCGGGTGTGAAGTCAAGTTCCATGCAAAACGACGAAGAGCCCGCGGTCAGCGGCCTTTGTTCATTCGAGGCAATCAAACTCAGCTCCCACCAACCTTGGATTGCATGGCCGCCCGGATGCCCTCATCGGTATGCAGGTACTCCCCAGGCTCCTCCATCGAGTCAACGCCATAGAGGTACATGATTCCGTCCCAAATGCGTTTTTTTTCCGACTCCGGAACGAAGATCAAAGAGCCCGTTTCTGACTGCTGCACGAGCCCATAGGCCCAGCGATCAGCCGCTTCTCTCGTCATCCGACCAGCAAGCACCTCACGAAAGACACCACGCACAGATTCAAGGTCGATTTCCACTTACCAACTCCCGACGTAGTTGCCATTGCTGTCAAAGCGATAGTGCGTTTTGGTGCCGTTGTTCAACTCCGGACGAACCTGACGAACAGTACCAGCATGGTCAACGGTTTCATGCCAACCGCGCGAGCCACCCGATGCGGGATTGAATTCATGAACATACCGGCGACCAGCCATTTCACCAGCCTTGTTGGCAGGTTGCACCTCACCGTAATAACGGAAGCGCCCGTTTTCGAGTTGCTTGACCCCGTCCGCACCGTACTTCTCAGCGTACCCGAGGTGACTCGACAAATCAGCAGCCTGCTTTGAACTCTGCGCTGCGCCCTTTGCCGCAACGTCCATTCCCTCTCTTGCCGCCTTAATCGCCAGCCCCGCACCCCCCGGCACTCCCGGCAAGGCCAAGGCAACACCGTCAGCAATCAAGCCTCCTAGATCGACCGTGGCAGCAGTCCAATTGCCCTGTTTGATGTTATCCACCAAACTGTATGAGCCCACCACCATCCCTGGCAAAGCCAGGAGAGCATCCTCCGCCCACTGCCCGTTAGGGTCAACATACCTCACCGGGTTGTTGTTCCCATACGCATACCGGTTGAAGCTGTGCAGGTTCCCGTCCTGGTAGTCCACCGGGTCGATACCCAGGAACCGCCCCACGGCCGAGTCGTAGTACCGCGCGCCGAAGTACTGCAGCCCCGTGGCCGCGTCTTGCTCCTTGCCGTGGAACCATTGCGATTGCTGCGCGCTGCCGGGGTCGTTCACCCAGCGCTCGCCGTAGGCGCGGTAGCTTTCCTTCCACACCACCGCGCCGGTGCTGCTGGTGGCCGCCAGCGGGCTGCCGCTGATGTCGCCGTGGATGTAGGTGATGGTTTCCGTCGCTGCGCGGGCCGGGCCCGCCGCCAGCAGCATGGCGCCCAGGATCAGTGCCATCAGGGCCTGCAGCCAGGGCCCTGTGCGGCCTGCTTGTCGTTTGCTGTGCGAGTTCATGAAGCCTCCCTGTTCAGTGGGTTGTGCGGCTCAGCCGCGCTTGCTGGTGGCGCGCAGGGATGCAGCCCCTACGAGGGAGGCCAGGATCACCAGGCCCCATTGCGAGAGCGTGGGGATGCCGACCGCGTCGCCTGCCGCCTTGGGCTGCACGGCGGTCTGCGGATGCGGCTGGGGTGGGCTGTAGCTGGCCAGCACGGTGGTTCGCTCCTGGTCAGCCTTGCGCTGGGCCAGTACCGCCGCAGGAACCTGCGCGGCTTCGCCGCGGTCGAGCAGGGCCAGGTGCCGCGGCGCCCCGCGCTCGCAGCCGCCTCCGCTCATAACCGACACCATGGCCTTGCCGGTTTGGGCCTTGGGAATGTGCAGTAGCTGATAGGGCTGCTTCGCCGACTCCATGTTGGCTGGGTGCGGCCTTATTTATTTAAAACCTCCGTGATAATCCCTTGGGCTACACTCCTACCCTCCCACAAAAAAATTTTGAGACCGGGCTTCATGTTTGGCATGGCTTTATCACGATACAAAAACTTCACCGGCACTTCATAAAACTCACCCAACTCAAGGCATCGGCCATTCAGAAGTAATCGGCAATCAAAACCATCACCGTTTACAAACAAAGGGCATGAGTAAGTCTCGCCCTGAACGGCCCCATCACGTCCGCCTTCAGATTTTGGAATAAAACGCACATTAATAATAATATCGGGCTGCATTGTTAGAAACCCCTAGGTGGCAAGACGCTATGATCCATAACATTCGGCACCAGTCCTTTTAGACGATCCGAGGGAAGAACCCATGCAGGAATTCCACCATCAACCGATACGGGCGAAATTCCATTTAAAGAATTTTTTGACACTTGAGTTCCAACTGTGGTGTACGGAGCATCCCCAAATGCCTTGACAGCCTGTTTTGCATAAGCTGACGCCTCAGCTGCCGATGTCGTAAAATATTTACCCTCAATACCAGAAATATTTGTAAACCCCCCCGTTTTATTAATACTTGCCAGCTCTGCAGGGCCTACAGCGCGATAGAGCGTCGTCATTCCCGCTGTGGCATCCCCTCTCAGGACTCCAACACCTAGACTTACCAAGGATTTCAGTCCGGGGGCTCCTGCAGCCAAACTAAGTGCATTGACAGCAAGCGCCCCCGTTTCTGTAGGCGGCTGAAATCCCGGCACCATGTTAACTGTACGTGGTCCAATATTGCCTTGGTTGTCGGCAAGTATCATCGTCCTTTGCTCATAGGACTGATTGCCGTCAGGATCCGCATACCTCACCGGATTGTTGTTCCCATACGCATACCGGTTGAAGCTGTGCAGGTTCCCGTCCTGGTAGTCCACCGGGTCGATACCCAGGAACCGCCCCACGGCCGAGTCGTAGTACCGCGCGCCGAAGTACTGCAGCCCCGTGGCCGCGTCTTGCTCCTTGCCGTGGAACCATTGCGATTGCTGCGCGCTGCCGGGGTCGTTCACCCAGCGCTCGCCGTAGGCGCGGTAGCTTTCCTTCCACACCACCGCCCCGGTGGCGTTGGTGGCGGCCAGCGGGCTGCCGCTGATGTCACCGTGGATGTAGGTGATGGTTTCCGTCGCTGCACGGGCCGGGCCCGCCGCCAGCAGCATGGCGCCCAGGATCAGTGCCATCAGGGCCTGCAGCCAGGACCCTGTGCGGCCTGCTTGTCGTTTGCTGTGCGAGTTCATGAAGCCTCCCTGTTCAGTGGGTTGTGCGGCTCAGCCGCGCTTGCTGGTGGCGCGCAGGGATGCGGCCCCTACGAGGGAGGCCAGGATCACCAGGCCCCATTGCGAGAGCGTGGGGATGCCGACCGCATCGCCTGCCGCCTTGGGCTGCACGGCGGTCTGCTGATGCAGCTGGGGTGGGCTGTAGCTGGCCAGCACGGTGGTTCGCTCCTGATCGGCCTTGCGCTGGGCCAGTACCGCCGCAGGAACCTGCGCGGCTTCGCCGCGGTCGAGCAGGGCCAGGTTCTGCAGGTTGCCGCCGCGCCCCGCGCCGGGCCGCCCCGTGGAGGGGGTGCCGGGCTGTTCGGACAAGGGCGATGGCGCAGGCCGTGCGCCTGGGCCTTGCGTGCAGCCTGCGCCGCCCCGCGCGACGCTGGCACGGTCTGCGGCGGCTTCAGGCAGCACTACCTCGCAGCCGCCTCCGCTCATGACCGGCGCCATGGCCTTGCCGGTTTGGGCCTTGGGGATCTGCAGCAGCTGATTGGGTTCCTGGGGCGACTCCTTGGCGGCTGGGTGCGCGGGAGGCCGCATGACGCTGGCCTGGCCCTGCGCCGTGGCCAGCATGGGCAGCGTGCCCAGGGCCAGCAGCAGCCCTGCCTGGGGCAACCACATGCGGGCCGAGGTCAAGGTGTGCAGGCGCAGGCTGCGGTGAGGGTTCACGTGCTTGTTCATGGTTCGTCCTTCCTGTGCGTTTGCTCGACCTGCGGTCATTCGACAACGTGGCGCTGCGCCACTTGGCGGCGGCCCAGATAGATGTGTTCCTTGCGCTCCACGCCGGGCACCAGGGTTTGCAGTAGCAGGCCTTGCTTGCTGTGCAGGTACTGGGTGGTGCTTGCGCCTTTGCTGGTCTGCACGCGCAGGTTGTCGCCGTCGTAGGCGTGCTGTGTGGGAGTGGCCGCGCTGCAGGCAACGCAGCGCAGGTTGTTGGCGCGGTCGTGGCCGAATGTCCAGGCGCCGTCATCGCGGACGTTGCCTGCGGAGTCGTACAGGTAGGCCCGGCCCACGCCGCCGCCCGTCACGCCCGAGAGCAGGCCCGTGCCGGACGCATAGGCATAGGCGCGCAGGGAGGAAGGCTGCTGCACGTAGGTCAGGTTGCCCGTGGCGTCGTAGTAGTACTCGCGCCAGCCAGCCACGTCGGCATCCACCACGATCCGGTTCAGGCTGTCGTATTGGTAGTAGCGGGCATAGAGGTCATCCACTGCGTCTTCAATGTCGGTGACGTTGCCGATCGGGTCGTAGCTGTAGGTGCTGTGCACGATGCCGGTGCCCGAGCGCGACACTTGCAGCGTGGATGGCCACTGGCGGTCATTGAGGCCCATGGAGGTGACCACGCCGTTGGCATAGTGCAGCTCGCTGGGCATGCCGTTGGGGTGGTAGTTCACTTCATGCACATAGGGCAGCACTTTGCGCGCCCGGCCAAACGCATCCGGGTGGTACTGCACCAGCAGGCCCGAGGGATAGGTGATGGTGGACAGGGCCTCATTGGTGTTGTAGCCATAGGCCACGTTCTGGCTCGCCACACCGCTGCCCGTGATGGCCAGTGTTTCCTGCGTGAGCTTGTCGCCATCGTCGTAGCTGAAGCTGCGCACCACGCTGCCTGCGCCGCTGCCGCTGGTGATGCCTGTCACCAGGTCATTGCCGTTGTAGGTGCGGGTGACGTCGGGGGCCTTGGCGACGCTGGGGTTTTCAGAGGCCGGATAGGTGACCGTTGTCAGGCGGTTGCGGGCGTCGTAGGTGAAGCTGGTGGCAGGCTGTCCGCTGATACCCTTGCTGGTCATGTTGCCCAATGCGTCACGCCCGAAGGTTGTCGTACCTGTCTCGGGGTCGATGCGCGAGGTCAGGTAGTAGCGGCTGTCATAGCCATAGGTGCGCGTCTTGCCGCCCATGGTGACGGTGGTGGGCTGGCCCAGCAGGTCACGGGTCGTGCTCACGTCGTAGTCTGTATACAGGCCGGCGCTGGTGATTTCACCGGCGACAGAGCGCAGGGGCTGCTGTTCGTCGGGGTTGCCGAAGGCCCGGTACCAAACCAGCGAGGCGCGGTTCGTGGTGTCGTAGCGCAGCACCTGCAGACTGTCGTAGGAGGCCCGCTCGATCAGGTTGGCGCTGTTGGTGCCAGCCGGGTTGCCGTGCAGTGTCTGGATCACGCGGCCCAGCGTGTCGTAGCGGAATCCGGTGCCCTTGGTGCTGTTGGGGTAGGACTGGTACAGGCGCCGCCCCAGCATGTCGTAGCTGGAGTTGACCCACACCGGTGTTTCGCCCAGCGCGCTGACTTCGCGCCGCAACTGGCGGCCCAGGCCGTCAAGCGTTGACGTGTCAGTCATGCCGCCGCGCTGCACCACGCGGGACGTGGGGTTCCAGGTGACCGACACGGGGTTGCCCGCGGGCGGGGTGATGGCGGTAATGCGATTCAACGAGTCGTAGGCGTAGCTGGTGGTCTTGCCCCGGCCGTTGGTGACGGAGGTGACGTTGCCTGCGGCATCCACCGTGCGTGCGATGGACACGCTCTCCGGCTGGGCCTCGGTGCGGGCGGTGCCGCGCATGTAGCTATCCAGCGTCGTGACCTGGCCCTTGGCATTGGTCTTGGTGTTCACGTCGCCCGTGCCGTGGTAGGTAAATGTGGTGGGCACGCCTGCGACGGTCTGAGAGAGCACGTTGCCGTTGGTATCGAACACGCGCGAGGTGGCATGGGTTTGGGCATCCACCGTGACGGTTGAACCACTCACTTGGCGCAGCAGCCACTTGCCGGTATTGACGGCGTAGGTCAGGCTGGTTTGCCGGGTGTAGGTGCGGTCGTCGTTGTTGGTGCCCGTCTCGGTGATCAGCGATGGGTTGCCATAGCTGTCGTAGCCCGACTTGACGACGGAGAATGTCTCACCCGGGCGAGCGTGGATTTGCTGGCTGGTGAAGGTTGTCTCCGGGTAGCGGTAGCTGCTCGAAAACATGAACGACACCACATCCTGCTGGGTGGAGATCGGAAAATCCGTATAGCCGAGCAGCAGGTTTTCATCTTCGCTGACCGTCCCGATCAGCCGCCCCACATCGGTGGGTGCAGAAACGCGCACGGAATGCAGGCCCAGATGGAAATGCTCCTTGGTCTTGCCCAGCGGGTCGGTCACGGTCGTCACGTTCACCTGCGAGCGAACCGGTGGCGGAACGGTGTAGGAGTAGCTGTACGTGCTGCCGCTGAGCGTCCAGGGCAATTCGTCCGTGGCCACCTCATAGGCCCAGGTCCATGTGCCTGTTTGAGCATCAGGCGTGTTGGTTTTAGCCGTTTTGCCCACCACCACGGTGCTGTTGCCGGTGCGCGGCGTACCGGCCTTGAAATTGACATCGCCATAGGTGTAGTCAATGCTGCCGCCGCTGGGGTATTCGATGCGGCTCATCGAGCCCAGGCCAGGCGATGCCGAACGGTACGCATAGTTCCAAGACAGACCATCGGGCCGCTGCACCTTCGTGAGAAACGGATGCCCCGCAATGGCGCTGCCGACCGTGTACTGCCAGACACGGCCGGTCATGTCGTCGGTAATGCTGGAGAGCGTAGAGCCGCTGTAGCCAAAGGTCACCGAACGGCCGTCGCTGGTGGTGATCTTGTCGAGCGTGTAATTGCCGTAGGGCAGGAACTTGTAGGTCAGGTTGAACCAGTTGCCATTGCGATCGATGATGCGCGTGGCATAGAAGGCGCGCTGCATGCTGCCGGGTTCGCCGAATGTGTGGCCGATGCCCGCCATCTCGTAGGTGGTGCCATCGGGCGACTTCACGTGCAGGTAGCCGCTCACGCACTTGGCGCGCCAGAAATCCTTGGTGAGCCAGGTGGTGGTGGAGCCGCCGTCGTCGTGCTCGTACAGAATATGCCTGCTGCCGTCGGGCAGTTCGAGCACGGGGTTGGCTGAAGCCGTCGCCCAGGAGGCAGAACAGATTGCCTTGCTGGCACCGCGGATCACCCTGCCCATGTGCAGCGTCCAGCCCAGGCCCACCGGGCTGTATTCGTAGGTGCTCCAGGTTGCGGGGGTGGTGAGTGGATCATCGATGCTGCTATAGGCGCGCTGAATCACCAAATCCATGCCGCCGTTGCCAGGAATGCGCAGATCGGTGAAGTAATACTGCAGTGTGCCGCTGAAGGTATTGATTACCTCATGGGCCGACTGCGCTTCAGCCCCTTGCACGGTGGGCAGGCCTTTTTGCTGGAAATAGTCGGGAATACTGGGCAGGCTGCTTTCATCCGTGCCTTGGGCCCAGGCCGCTGGTACCCAAAAGGCAACAGTACTTGCAATCAGGGTAGCCGGCAGGCTCTGACGGAGCCATTTACGCCAAGGAGATGGCATGGCGCCATTGCGGCGCATGGGCCGTAATAATCTGTGCAACATTATTTCCTCCTGGATTCCTACGAAGCAATTCATCGAGGCGCAATACCTCCGATGAGGGAGCAGCCAGGCAACTGGGGCCCAGCCTTTATTCAGGTCGCCAAGAAGATTATGTTTTTACCGGCTTGGCAAGAGAACTATTGTTTGGTGTAGTTGACGCACTCACCAAAACATGCTCTGGTTTGCGCCAAGGCCCCTCATTGGAATGTCAAGCGCAGGTTGTGCCTTGGACTTCAATCCAGCACGCAAGTACCTGGCGCCCACCAACCATGACCGGTGGCCCTGCTCGGTGGGCCATGAATCCGGTATTCCGCAAGAGCCGCTCCACCCCCAGCGGCGAAACGGTGATGAGACGCTCAGCGCCCAGTGACGAGGCTGCCGCAAAGGTAGCCCGGAGCAGTTGCAGCGTGAGGGTCGATGAAAACTGCCCCAGTGGCCCGGGTGAGTCTCCGCTGAAATCCACCGCTGCGAAGCGTGACAGTTCCCAAATCACAGAACTCTTGGGGACGGGTACGCCTTCCATGAGCTGGGGGAAAACTTCGCCAAGGAGGTAGGGCCGATGGGTTGGCAGCAATCTGGCTGTACCGATAATATTGGCGCAGGTGTCCTCGGCAACTACGTAAACCGTATCCTCCCGGTCAAACTGATCCAGTTCCAGCCCATCCCGGCAATCGAGTTGCCATCCGAGCTTTTCGACGAATACTCGGTGCCGATAGGCGGCCATCTTTGTCATCGAGACTTGATCCAGGTCTTGGAGTGTGCCTGATATGAATTGCATGCTGATTCCTTCATGGTGGCTAGTCCTTGGGACATTCCACCGAATCAAGCGCATTTCCAGAACTACCCGACTGTGCAGTTGACAAGCTCGAAAACCTGCTCCAGACCTCACCCTGCCATGGGAGGGCATCAATCACGGTCGTGAATATTTCCAGACTCTCCAGCCACCCATAGGCATGCCCTTGGCCATCGACCAGCATGATCTTGGCAGTCCCATGCGAACCAAGGCAAGCACTGCTCTGCCGGCCATGGAAGCCCAGTCCCAGCCAAGCGATATTGCCCAGAAATCAAGACTGCACCACTCCGAAAATCCCGAAGCCAGGCACCAGCTGCCGGTCAAATGTGGTGCGGGCTCCGGGCACAGACCGAAAAAAAGTGAACTTGGATGCCAGCTTGGAACCAAGGTCGATACGCAAAAAACCGTCACAGTGCAGGTTGTTACGCAGCATGATCGCTACCATCCCTTGGTCATATCTCTGTATCTGAACCCTGGAGGCTCAATCCAGCAATCCCAAGTATGCTGCATGTGCCACCGCAGCAGCCCTGTTTGCGACGTTCAGTTTTTCCAAGACTTTACGCGTGTGAAATCTCACCGTGTCCGGCGATATCAGCAAAATTTCGGAAATGACAGGGATGGTCTTCCCTGCTGCAGTCCATATCAAAACTTCTCTCTCCCGATCCGTCAACTCCTGGGCCAAGGGAGACATGATGCGCCTTGCATCCACAAGACGCAGAAAGCCTGTATGGGCGATGCTGGCAAGCCAGTGCATGCACACGCTATTTTTTTCCAATTCATATTGGGTGAATGACTCGACCGATCTTGCAAGACTCAGCATCCCAGCAATGCCATTTCGCGTCGGACTCGACTGCGCCCATCCGACACGAAGGCCTGCATGCTGCGCCTCGTCCCACAACTGAGGAGTAGAAGCAAAGACTTCATTGCTCCATACCACCGGCCGGTGAGACCTGACGCCATGCACCACAGTCGGGTCTTGATCCAAATAGCCCATTTCTGCATACCGCGCACACCATTGCGCTGGATAATTGTTGATCAAGAAATATTTCGGCCTGGATGCTGGAAGTGCAAGGCGCATACCATATGCGCAATACTCAAACCCAATAGTTTTCGCGGCGTGAAGAATTGCGTCAAAAAATTCCTGCTCTGATTTGGCATTCGCAGAAGCGCCCAGGACGTTTTCAACCCAATTCAGCATTCATCCAGCTTTATGAAGATGTTCTGGCGAGCAACCCATAACCTTCTTATCATATTTTTGCAAACTCTCTTGATTACTGGGCATCTTGTAAAATATCCAGCATGAGCGCGCGGGCAATGGCCGATTGGAGATTTGGTGCATGCAGCTTTGTTATGGAATTTGCCGTGTGGAAGCGCACCGTTGCCAGAGATATTCCCAGAATCTGCGCAATGTCCTTCCCCGTCTTTCCATCGGCAGCCCATCGAAGAATCTCAACTTCTCGACTGGACAATGGTGATGAGAATTCCTTCAAGATTTGGGAACGCATGGACTGGAGCATGAATTTGTGCGCCAGTTCCAATAGCGCATTCATCTCCCGCTCCTTGGCTCGCAGCTCTGTATCCTCCACAGGGGAACTCGAACGTGCAAATGTGAGCATGCTGACGATGCCAAGGCTATCGCGACTGGACTGGGAGCAGCCTTCCTTCAAGCCAAAAGATTGTGCCTCATCCCACATCTCCTCAGCCCCCTCAAAAAGCTGGTCGTTCCAGGCGATAGGTCGTCGCTGACCAAGACAAAGTGCAACCGATGGGTCGATTCGATGGTAACCCTGATCGACATACCGTTGCTCCCACGCCTGGGGATAGCTGGTCACAAGTGCAACGCGCGGACGGGTCAACGGCAGTGGAAATCGCGTGCCTATGGCCCAATACTCGAACTCAAGAAGCGTTGCCATCCGGGATAGGCAAGCCGTCAATTCCAGCGTCGATTGCGGCACTTCATCTGATACCCAAGAGATTGGACGTGACATGTTTGCCCTCCCATCGCGTTGGAGTTGGAGCAAGCCCATAGGCGCTGGCCTGTCTCCTCATGCCTTGCTTCTGCCGGTCAACTTACACGCAAACCATATATTTCCATTGACCCATATCAATAAAATAAACAAGGTTGAAGTGATTTCCGAAATTCAAAGTGGTGGCGAAAGAGAGCCAGAGTGCTGAATGAAAAATGATATAGGCTAAATATATCTTCCTAGCCCATGATATGTCCCGTCGCTGCCCTATCTCACAAGACCCCCCCACGAACCGTGGCGGCAAGTTGCTGACCCAGCCGTTGCTCAATGACCGGCTTCCACGGCATGAAGCTGAATGCCTTGCCGTCATTGAGCATGGCGTAGCGCCCGCTGGCGAGCATGACGCTGCGCCGGTAGACTTCAGCGCAGTCCAGCGAAGTGCCAGACCGGGGTCAGCGTGAAATAAAAAAGCCCGCAGGCGCGAGCCTGCGGGCTGTCGGGCGGGTAGCGGCGCTTACTTGACGTCGCGGCGCGGCGAGCCGGTGAAGAGCTGGCGCGGGCGGCCGATCTTGTACTCGGGGTCGCTGATCATCTCGTTGAGCTGGGCGATCCAGCCCACGGTGCGGGCCAGCGCGAAGATGCCGGTGAACAGCTTGGTCGGGATGCCGATGGCGCGCTGCACGATGCCGGAGTAGAAGTCCACGTTCGGGTAGAGCTTGCGCTGTACGAAGTAGTCGTCTTCCAGGGCGATCTTCTCCAGCTGCTTGGCCAGGGCGAACAGCGGGTCGTTCTCCAGGCCCAGTTCCTTGAGCACTTCGTCGCAGGTTTCCTGCATGAGCTTGGCGCGCGGGTCGTAGTTCTTGTACACGCGGTGGCCGAAACCCATGAGCTTGACGCCGGAGTTCTTGTCCTTGACCTTCTCCATGAACTCGCCGACCTTGGCCACGCCGCCCATGGCCTGGATCTCTTCCAGCATGTTCAGGCAGGCTTCGTTGGCGCCGCCGTGGGCGGGGCCCCACAGGCACGCCACGCCGGCGGCGATGGCGGCGAACGGATTGGTGCCCGAGGAGCCGCACAGGCGCACGGTGGAGGTGGAGGCGTTCTGCTCGTGGTCGGCGTGCAGGATGAAGATGCGGTCCATCGCCTTTTCCAGCACCGGGTTGACCTTGTAGTCCTCGCACGGCGTGCCGAACATCATGCGCAGGAAGTTGCCGGCGTACGACAGGTCGTTACGCGGGTACATGAAGGGCTCGCCCTTGCCGTACTTGTAGGCCATGGCCACCAGCGTGGGCATCTTGGAGATCAGGCGGATAGCCGCGATGTGGCGGTGCTCGGGGTTATTGATGTCGGTGCTGTCGTGGTAGAAGGCCGACATGGCGCCCACCAGGCCGGTCAGCACGGCCATGGGGTGGGCGTCGCGGCGGAAACCGCGCAGGAAGAACTGCATCTGCTCGTGCACCATGGTGTGCTTGAGCACGAGCTTGTGGAAGTCGGTGCGCTGCGTTTCGTTCGGCAGCTCGCCGTTGAGCAGCAGGTAGCAGGTGTCGAGGTAGTCGCACTTGGTGGCGAGCTGCTCGATGGGGTAGCCGCGGTACAGCAGCTCGCCCTTGTCGCCGTCGATGTAGGTGATGGACGACTGGCAGGCCGCCGTCGAGAGGAAGCCGGGGTCGTAGGTGAACATGCCCGTTTGGCCGTACAGCTTGCGGATGTCGATGACGTCCGGGCCGATGCTGCCGTGGTACATGGGCAGGTCGATGCTCGCACTGCCGTTGCTGAACGAGAGCGTTGCTTTGTTGTCAGCCAGTTTCATTGCCAGTTTCCTTCCTAGGGGATTTACGGGTTAAGCCAGTTGAGCCGGTGCCGCGGGCGGGCGGCGCATAAGCTCCAGCACCTGCCTGACTTGCGGCGTGTCGAGGTCGCCCGAGGGCTCCTTGCGCCGGAGCAGGAGGTCGAGCAGGTCGTTGTCGGCCAGATCCATCAAGGCGACCAGACCCTGCGCCTGCGCGCGGGTCAGGCCATTTCCATGGGCCGCGAAGAATTGCTCGATGAACAGGTCGTTCTCGACCAGGCCGCGGCGGCTGCGCCAGCGCAGGACGCCGCGTTCCCGTTCGTCGAGCAGTTGATCGTCCACCATGGCGTCAGAGGGCGCGGCGGGCCATCAATTCCTTGATCTTGCCAATCGCGCGGGTGGGGTTCAGGCCCTTCGGGCACACGTCGACGCAGTTCATGATGCTGTGGCAGCGGAACAGGCGGTACGGGTCCTGCAGGTTGTCCAGGCGGTCGCCCGTGGCTTCGTCGCGGCTGTCTGCGATGAAGCGGTAGGCCTGCAGCAGGCCGGCCGGGCCGACGAACTTGTCGGGGTTCCACCAGAAGCTGGGGCAGCTGGTCGAGCAGCTGGCGCACAGGATGCACTCGTACAGGCCGTTGAGCTCCTCGCGCTCCTCGGGCGACTGCAGGCGCTCCTTGAACGGCGACACGGGGGTCTCGTTCTGCAGGTAGGGCTTGATCGAGTGGTACTGCTTGAAGAACTGCGTCATGTCCACGATCATGTCGCGGATCACCGGCAGGCCGGGCAGCGGCTTGAGAACGATGGTGCCCGGCAGGGTGTTCATGTTCGTCAGGCAGGCCAGGCCGTTCTTGCCGTTGATGTTCATCGCGTCGGAACCGCACACGCCTTCGCGGCACGAGCGGCGGAAGGAGATGGTGGGATCCTGCTTCTTCAGCTTCACCAGGGCGTCCAGCAGCATGCGCTCGTGGCCGTCGAGCTCGATCTCGACGGTCTGCATGTAGGGCTTGCTGTCCTTGTCCGGGTCGTAGCGGTAGATTTGGAAAGTGCGCTTCATGTTGGTTTCTCGTGGGGCTACGGTTAGAAGGTGCGGACCTTGGGCGGAACGCTGTCCACCGTCAGCGGCTTGAGGTTCACGGGCTTGTAGGTCAGGCTGTTGTCGGCGCTGTGCCACAGCGTGTGCTTCATCCACTCCTTGTCGTTGCGGCCCAGCGGGCACTCGGGGTGGTCGGCCGGGTGCTCGTAGTCGTAGACGGTGTGGGCGCCGCGGCATTCGTGGCGCGCGGCGGCCGAGGTCATGGTGGCCTGGGCGACTTCGATCAGGTTGTCCACTTCCAGCGCTTCCATGCGCGCGGTGTTCCAGACCTTGGACTTGTCCTGCAGCGTGACGGAGGACACGCGGTCGCGGATGGCGTTGATCTTCACCACGCCTTCGTCCATGCCCTTTTGCGTGCGGAACACGCCGGCGTGCTGCTGCATGCTGGCGCGGATGTCGCCCGCGATGTCCTGCGCGTAGGTGCCTTCCTTGGAGTCCTGCAGCTGGTTCAGGCGCACCAGGGTACGGTCGGCGCCGTCGGCCGGCATGGGCTGGTGGTCGCCGTAGCCGTTCACGTACTGCACGATGTGCTTGCCGGCGGACTTGCCGAACACCAGCAGGTCGAGCAGCGAGTTCGTGCCCAGGCGGTTGGCGCCGTGCACCGACACGCACGAGCACTCGCCCACGGCGTACAGGCCGTTGACGATCCTGTTTTCCACGCCATCGTGCACCACCACCTGGCCGTTGATGTTGGTCGGGATGCCGCCCATCTGGTAGTGGATGGTGGGCACCACGGGGATCGGTTCCTTGGTGATGTCCACGTTGGCGAAGTTGTGGCCGATCTCTTCCACCGAGGGCAGGCGCTTGCGGATGGTGTCGGCGCCCAGGTGGTCCAGCTTCATCAGGATGTAGTCCTTGTTCGGACCGCAGCCCCGGCCTTCCTTGATCTCCTGGTCCATGGAGCGGGAGACAAAGTCGCGCGGCGCCAGATCCTTCAGCGTGGGCGCGTAGCGCTCCATGAAGCGCTCGCCATTGCTGTTGAGCAGGATGGCGCCTTCGCCGCGGCAGCCCTCGGTCAGCAGCACGCCCGCGCCGGCCACGCCGGTGGGGTGGAACTGCCAGAACTCCATGTCCTGCAGCGGGATGCCCGCGCGCGCGGCCATGCCCAGGCCGTCGCCGGTGTTGATGAAGGCGTTGGTCGATGCCGCGAAGATGCGGCCCGCGCCGCCCGTGGCCAGCAGCACGGCCTTGGCGTGCAGCTCGTACAGGTCGCCGGTTTCGAGTTCCAGTGCCGTGACGCCGACCACGTCGCCCTGGGTGTTGCGGATCAGGTCCAGCGCCATCCATTCGACGAAGAAGTTGGTCTTGGACTTGACGTTCTGCTGGTACAGCGTGTGCAGCATGGCGTGGCCCGTGCGGTCGGCCGCGGCGCAGGCGCGCTGCACGGGCTTCTCGCCGTAGTTGGCGGTGTGGCCGCCGAAGGGGCGCTGGTAGATGGAGCCGTCGGGGTTGCGGTCGAACGGCATGCCGAAGTGTTCCAGCTCGATCACCACGTTGGGCGCCTCGCGGCACATGAACTCGATGGCGTCCTGGTCACCGAGCCAGTCGGAGCCCTTGATGGTGTCGTAGAAGTGGTAGTGCCAGTTGTCCTCGCTCATGTTGCCCAGCGATGCGGACACGCCGCCCTGTGCGGCCACGGTGTGCGAGCGGGTGGGGAAGACCTTGGACAGGCAGGCCACGTTCAGGCCCGCGCGGGAGAGTTCGAGCGAGGCGCGCATGCCGGAGCCGCCGGCACCCACGATGACCACGTCGAACTTGCGCTTGGTGATGTTGGCTTTGGTATAGCTCATTGTTTTCTTTCAATCGCGGGGAATCAGAGGCGCCACAGGGTCTGGAAGCCCCAGCCGGTGCAGGCCAGCAGCCAGACGATGGTGAAGATGTAGAGGGCGAAGCGCAGGCCGTCGGCCTTGACGTAGTCCATCCACACGTTGCGCACGCCCACCCAGGCATGCCAGACCAGCGCCAGGATCACGGTGAAAGTGAGCACCTTCATCCACTGGGCGGCGAAGATGCCGGCCCACAGGTCGTAGCCGATGGGGCCCTTGCTGAACAGCACCTGCGCCAGCACGGCGAAGGTGAACAGGACGATCACGACGGCGGTGCCGCGCTGGACCAGCCAGTCGCGCACGCCGTAGTGGGCACCGACGACGGTGCGCTTGGAACCATAGGTCACGGACATGGTGTTTTTTCCTTCTATCGGGGGCGGGATCAGTACAGGCCGAACAACTTGGCGCCCAGCACGAGCGTCAGGCCCAGGCTCAGCACCAGCGTCACGACGGCCGACGTGCGGCCGAATTCCTTGCTGACGATGTGGTGGTCGATGTCCATCCACAGGTGGCGCAGGCCGGCGATCAGGTGGTGCAGGTAGGCCCAGATCAGGCCCAGCGCCACCAGCTTGACGAACCAGCCAGGCACGAAGCCCAGGCCTGCCGTGAAGGCCGCGCTGAACTGGGCGAACGAAATCTCGGACGACAGCGAGGTGTCGAACATCCACAGCACGAACGGCAGCAGCAGGAACATGATCATGCCGCTGATACGGTGCAGGATGGACACGATGCCCGCCAGGGGCAGGCGATAGGTCCTCACGTCGCGGAAGACATTGATGTTGCGGTACTCAGGCCGCTTCTTGGCAAGCTCGGTCATGGCAAGTGCTTTCTCGTGGATGTAACTGCGTTGTAATCGCCTGGAGGCGAACAGCCCAAAATTCTATTGCAACGCAATAAACAGGGGCTTACAAAGAGGGATGTTTTTGCGATAAGTCCGGTACATGCGTACTCTGCTGGCACTCGGGGTGCTCAGTTGAGTGCGTTGCGGTAGTGGTGGGTGTCGGTGCGGTACAGCCCACGGCGTAACTCCATGGGAACATCGTTGTAGGTGTAGGCGATGCGCTCCACGCTCAGCAGCGGGGTAGTGCAGTCCACGCCGAGCAGGCGGGCCTGCGCGGCGTCGGGCAGCACGGCGCGCAGCTTTTCCTCGGCGCGCACCATGCGCACGCCGAAGTCGATCTCGAACATGGCGTAGGTCGGGCCGGGGTAGCTGGCCATGTGCTGCGCCGTCAGCCCCTTGAAGGCCTGGCCGGGCAGCCAGATGTCTTCCAGGATGGTGGGCGTGCCGGCGAAGGCGAGCACGCGCCGCGCCTGCAGCACGGCGTCGCCCGTGCGCAGTTGCAGGGCGCGCGCCACGTCGGCGCTGGCGCGCACGCGCTTGCAGTCGATGATGCTGCGCTGTGCCGGGCCTTCCTCGCTGGCGTCGCCGGTGTCGGGCAGCAGGCGCAGGAAGCGGTACTGCACGTGCTGCTCGGCATGCGTGGCGACGAAGGTGCCCTTGCCCTGGCGGCGCACCACCAGGTTGTCGGCGGCCAGTTCGTCGATGGCCTTGCGCACCGTGCCCTGGCTCACGCGAAAGCGCGCGGCCAGCTCCATCTCGCTGGGGATGGCCTCGCCGGGCTTCCACTCGCCGGCCTGCAGGCTCTGCAGGATCAGGCCCTTGATCTGCTGGTACAGCGGGCTGAAGGCGGGGGTGCCCTGGCCGCTGCCGCTGGCGGCAGCGGGGGCTTCGGGGGCGGCGGGCGTGGTGTTGGACATGGGGCGGGGCAAGGGCGGCGCGCTATGCTGCGCCGCATCCGTCTGTTTGTCCAATCATATCTTATATAAGACATAAGACAAATTGACGCAGGCCTCGAATCGGCGCTACACTTGCGAGCTGTTCTGCGGGGCGCGGGCTGCTGGTGACAGACGCTGGTGCGACCTTGCACCACACCGTTTTTGTCCATCCTTGATTGGAGTCTCACCATGAGCAAGAAGCCCGTTCGTGTCGCCGTTACCGGTGCCGCTGGCCAAATCGGCTACGCCCTGTTGTTCCGCATCGCCTCCGGCGAAATGCTGGGCAAGGACCAGCCCGTCATCCTGCAACTGCTGGAAATCCCCGACGAGAAGGCCCAGAACGCGCTCAAGGGCGTGATCATGGAGCTGGAAGACTGCGCCTTCCCGCTGCTGGCCGGCATCGAGGCCCACAGCGACCCCATGACCGCCTTCAAGGACACCGACTACGCCCTGCTGGTGGGCGCCCGCCCGCGCGGCCCCGGCATGGAGCGCGCCGACCTGCTGGCCGCCAACGCCCAGATCTTCACCGCCCAGGGCAAGGCCCTGAACGCCGTGGCTTCGCGCAACGTCAAGGTGCTGGTGGTCGGTAACCCTGCCAACACCAACGCCTACATCGCCATGAAGTCGGCCCCCGACCTGCCGGCCAAGAACTTCACCGCCATGCTGCGCCTGGACCACAACCGCGCGGCCTCGCAACTGGCCGCCAAGGGCGGTTTCAAGGTTGGCGACATCCGCAAGCTGACCGTGTGGGGCAACCATTCGCCCACCATGTACGCCGACTACCGCTTCGCCACCGTCGATGGCAAGTCGGTCAAGGACGCCATCAACGACCAGGCCTGGAACAAGGACGTGTTCCTGCCCACCGTGGGCAAGCGCGGCGCCGCCATCATCGCAGCGCGCGGCCTGTCGTCCGCTGCCTCGGCCGCCAACGCCGCCATCGACCACATGCGCGACTGGGCCCTGGGCTCCAAGGGCGAGTGGGTCACGATGGGCGTGCCCTCCAACGGCGAATACGGCATCCCCGCCGGCATCGTGTTCGGCTTCCCGGTGACCACCGAGAACGGTGAATACCAGATCGTCAAGGGCCTGGACATCGACGCCTTCTCGCAGGAATGCATCAACAAGACCCTGGCCGAGCTGCAGGGCGAGCAGGACGGCGTCAAGCATTTGCTCTGAAAAGCATAGCTGCCAGCGCTTGATGGCAGGGGTTTTGGGGCATAAAACACTCTGAAACCCTTGCTGGAAAAGCGCCAGCAGCTCTCTTTTCGATAGAGACATGATGTTGCCGTTGCCCGTGTTTCGCACGGTATTGCAGCGGCAACACCATTTTTCCGTCAGCCCCGCTCTTGATGACCGCTGCCATGCCCCACCCCAGAGAGATCCTGCTCGGCGCCCAGGCCGCCGCCTGCTCCTTGCCGGTGTGCGACCACTACAGCGGCGTCGAGGCGCGCATGCGCAAGAGCCTGCAACTGCAGGCCGAGCTGATGGC
Organism: Acidovorax sp. YS12; assembly: GCA_021496925.1. Taxonomy (NCBI): domain Bacteria; kingdom Pseudomonadati; phylum Pseudomonadota; class Betaproteobacteria; order Burkholderiales; family Comamonadaceae; genus Acidovorax; species Acidovorax sp. YS12. The sequence continues at coordinate 4,943,608 of CP053915.1, read as the reverse complement.
CGAGTTCGGCCACTGCATGTTCGACGTCACGCTCGACTGCGAGGACGGCGCCCCCGTGGGCCAGGAACGCGCGCATGCCGCGCTCGTCGTGCAACTGGCGCAGCAGGCCGCCCCCGGGGCCCGCGTGGCGGCGCGCGTGCACGCCGTGGACCACCCGGCGTTCGCCAGCGACATGGCCGTCATCGCCGGCGAGGCGGGACAGCACCTGTGCCACATCATGGTGCCCAAGGTCGAGTCGGTGGACGATGTGCTGCGCGCCGAGCAGGCGCTGCTGCGTGCCGGCGCGGCCGGTCTGCCGCTGCATGTGCTGATCGAGTCGCCCGCTGCCGTGCAGCAGGCCTTCGCCATTGCCGCCCACCCGCGTGTGCAGAGCATCAGCTTCGGGCTCATGGACTTCGTCTCGGCCCACGGTGGCGCCATCCCCGCGTCGGCCATGGGCGTGGCCGGGCAGTTCAGCCACCCGCTGGTGGTGCGCGCCAAGCTGGAGATCGCCGCCGCCTGCCACGCCCACGGCAAGGTGCCGTCGCACTGCGTGGTGACCGAGTTCACCGACGCCTCGGCCATGCATGCCGCCGCCAGCCGCGCCGCCAGCGAGCTGGGCTACACGCGCATGTGGAGCATCCACCCTGCGCAGATCCGCCCCATCCTCGCCGCCTTCGCGCCCGCACAGGGCGAGATCGAGCAGGCTGCGCGCATCGTCGCCGCTGCGGCCGCGGCCGACTGGGCGCCCATCAGCAGCGCCGGAGTGCTGCACGACCGCGCCAGTTACCGCTATTACTGGCAATTGCTGGAGCGGGCCCATCAGACCGGCCGCACGCTGCCCGAGGCCGTGCAGCACTGGTTCTATGATGGATCCCCTTCTTCTTTCTCGTCGGAATCGCCATGAAATCGCTCCTCGTCTCCGCATTGCTGCTGGCGCCCGCCCTGGTGCTGGCACAGGCTGCGCCCGCCAAGTCTGCCAAGCCCGCCGCCAAGGCGCAGGCCAGCAAGGCCAGCGCCAAGGCCGCACCCAAGAAGGTGGTGGTGGCCAAGGCCGCCCCGCGCTCCACCCGCGCCGCTGCCGCCGCCGGCACGGCGGGTGCGGCGGCCGCCGCCGCAGCGGCCGTGGCTTCGACCCCCACCAGCGCGGAGCTGGGCCCGGAAGAGCTGGCCGTGGCCGAGCGCGTGCACACCGGCCACATCGCCTGCGAGCTGGGCGCCTCGGTCAACGTCACGCCCGATCCCAAGGCGCCGGGGCGCTTTCACATCAGTGGCAAGGGCTTTGCCTACCACATGACCCCGGTGGTCAGCAGCACCGGCGCGGTGCGCCTGGAAGACACGCAGCGCGGCGCCGTGTGGCTGCAGATCGCCAACAAATCCATGCTCATGAACCAGAAGCTCGGCCAGCGCCTGGCCGACGACTGCATGAGCCCGGCCCAGGTTCAGGTGGCCGAGGCCTTGAAGACCAATCCGCAGCCCAGCCTGCTCGACAAGCCCGCCGACAAGTGATTGCGGCGGCCGCGTACAGGCGCGGCGCGCCCCCCCACGTACCCCAATAGCTAGCCCCACTTTTTGAAAACGACTGGAGAGAGTAAGAAATGTTGAAAGCCTACCGCGACCACGTCGCCGAGCGCGCCGCCCTGGGCATCCCGCCGCTGCCCCTCGATGCCAAGCAGGTGGCCGAGCTGATCGAGCTGATCAAGAACCCGCCCGCGGGCGAGGCCGAATTCCTGCTCGACCTGCTGACGCACCGCGTGCCGCCGGGCGTGGACGATGCCGCCAAGGTCAAGGCCTCGTTCCTGGCCGCCGTGGCGCATGGCGACATCGCCGTCGGCCTGATCTCCAAGGCCAAGGCCACCGAGCTGCTGGGCACCATGGTGGGCGGCTACAACGTGCATCCCCTGATCGAGTTGCTGGACGACGCCGAAGTCGCCGCCGTGGCCGCCGAGGCGCTGAAGAAGACGCTGCTGATGTTCGACTTCTTCAACGACGTGGCCACCAAGGCCAAGGCCGGCAACGCCAAGGCGCAGGAAGTGATGAAGAGCTGGGCCGACGCCGAGTGGTTCACCACCCGTCCCGAGGTCGAGAAGAAGATCACCGTCACCGTGTTCAAGGTGCCTGGCGAGACCAACACCGACGACCTCTCGCCCGCGCCCGACGCCTGGAGCCGCCCCGACATCCCGCTGCACTACCTGGCGATGCTCAAGAACACCCGTCCCGACGCGGCCTTCAAGCCCGAGGAAGACGGCAAGCGCGGTCCGATGCAGTTCATCGACGACCTGAAGAAGAAGGGCCACATGGTGGCCTACGTGGGCGACGTGGTGGGCACCGGCTCCAGCCGCAAGTCGGCCACGAACTCCATCATCTGGGCCACGGGCGTGGACATCCCCTTCGTGCCCAACAAGCGCTTCGGCGGCGTCACGCTGGGCGGCAAGATCGCCCCCATCTTCTTCAATACGCAGGAAGACTCGGGCTCGCTGCCGATCGAAGTGGACGTGTCCCAACTCGAAATGGGTGACGTCATCGACGTGCTGCCCTACGACGGCAAGATCGTCAAGAACGGTGAGACCGTGGCCGAGTTTGCGCTCAAGAGCGACGTGCTGCTGGACGAAGTGCGCGCCGGCGGCCGCATCAACCTGATCATCGGCCGTTCGCTCACCGCCAAGGCGCGCGAGGCCCTGGGCCTGCCCGCCTCGGCCGTGTTCCGCCTGCCCAAGGCACCGGCCGAATCAAACGCCGGCTTCACGCTGGCGCAGAAGATGGTTGGCCGCGCCTGCGGCCTGCCCGAAGGCCAGGGCATCCGCCCCGGCACGTACTGCGAGCCGAAGATGACCACCGTGGGCTCGCAGGACACCACCGGCCCGATGACGCGCGACGAGCTGAAGGACCTGGCCTGCCTGGGCTTCTCGGCCGACATGGTGATGCAGTCGTTCTGCCACACCGCCGCCTATCCCAAGCCCGTGGACGTGAAGACGCACCGCGAGTTGCCCCAGTTCATCAGCAACCGCGGCGGCGTGGCCCTGCGCCCCGGCGACGGCGTGATCCACAGCTGGCTCAACCGCCTGCTGCTGCCCGACACCGTGGGCACGGGCGGCGATTCGCACACGCGCTTCCCCATCGGCATTTCCTTCCCTGCGGGCTCCGGCCTGGTGGCCTTCGGCGCCGCCACCGGCGTGATGCCGCTGGACATGCCCGAGTCGGTGCTGGTGCGCTTCAAGGGCGAGATGCAGCCCGGCGTGACGCTGCGCGACCTGGTGCACGCCATTCCGCTGTACGCCATCAAGGCGGGCCTGCTCACGGTGGCCAAGGCCGGCAAGAAGAACGTGTTCTCGGGCAAGATCCTCGAAATCGAGGGCCTGCCGAACCTGAAGGTCGAACAGGCGTTCGAGCTGTCCGACGCCTCCGCCGAGCGCTCGGCCGCGGGCTGCACGATCAAGCTCAACCCCGAGCCGATCGCCGAGTACCTGCGCTCCAACATCGTTCTGATGAAGAACATGATCGCCGACGGCTACCAGGACGCCAAGACGCTGCAGCGCCGCATCGAGAAGGTGGAAGCCTGGCTGGCCAACCCGAACCTGCTCGAAGCCGACAAGGACGCCGAGTACGCCGCCGTGATCGAGATCGACCTGGCCGACATCCAGGAGCCCATCGTCTGCTGCCCCAACGACCCGGACGATGCCAAGTTCCTGTCCGAAGTGGCCGGCACCAAGATCGACGAAGCCTTCATCGGCTCGTGCATGACCAACATCGGCCATTTCCGTGCAGCCGCCAAGCTGCTGGGCGGCCAGCGCGACATCCCCGTCAAGCTGTGGGTGGCGCCGCCGACCAAGATGGACCAGAGCGAGCTGATCAAGGAAGGCCACTACGCCGCCTTCGGCACAGCCGGTGCGCGCACCGAAATGCCGGGCTGCTCGCTGTGCATGGGCAACCAGGCACAGGTGCGCGAGGGCGCGACGGTGATCTCCACCTCCACGCGCAACTTCCCCAACCGCCTGGGCAAGAACACCAACGTGTTCCTCGGCTCGGCCGAGCTGGCCGCCATCGCCTCGCGCATCGGCAAACTGCCCACCAAGGAGGAATACCTCAAGGAAATGGGCGTGATCGATGCCGACAAGGCCAGCGTCTACCGCTACATGAACTTCGACCAGATCGAGGAATACGCGGAAGTGGCCAAGGGCGTTGCCGCCTGAGCGTTGCGCACGCTGCACTGGCAAGCGGCCCTTCGGGGCCGCTTTTTTTATCGGCGCGCGTCCGTGGGCAGTATGAAAAAGTGAGCTGCCCGCGCTTGCTGCACAAGCTTTTGTGCTTGTTTTCGTTCTGAGATTCTTTTACAACAAGCGCCTGCAGCTATCGTTTTCAAAGCAACCGCCATGCACAGACCCCTTGAATTCGTGGCCTCGCATGCCTGCTTCGGAGGCGTGCAACGCTACTACCGCCATGCCTCCCGGGAAACCGGGCTGCACATGCCGTTCGGCATCTACCTGCCGCCGCGCGCGCTGCACCGCGCGCCCGTGCCCGCGCTGCTGTGCCTGGCGGACGTGGACGCCAGCGAGGACACCTTCGCCAGCCTCGCCGGGGCCCAGCGCCTGGCTTCGGAAATGGGCCTGGCCCTGCTCACCCCCGACACCCGCCCGCGCGCGGCGCACCTGCCCCACCTGCCCGAAGCGGCCGCCAGCTTCTACCTCGACGCCACCGAGGCGCCCTGGTCGCGCCACTGGCGCATGGAGAGCTACCTGGTGCGCGAACTGCTGCCGCTGGTGGCCGCCGAACTGCCCATCGACGGCCTGCGCCTGGGCATCCTGGGCCACGGCATGGGCGGCCACGGCGCCTTCATGCTGGCGCTGCGCCACCCCGGCCTGTTCAGGAGCCTGTCGGCCTTCGCGCCCATTGCCAGCGCCGCCAGCAGCCCGTGCGGCCAGCAGGCCTTCGGCGCCTGCCTGGGCCCCGACCGCCAGGCCTGGCTGCAGCACGACGCCTGCGCCCTGATGGCCGCCCAGGCCCGCGCCCCGTACCCGCGCGGCATCCTGGTCGACCAGGGGCTGGCCGATGCCTGGCTGGCCGCGCAGCAGCTGCAGCCCGATGCCCTGGTGGCCGCGTGCGCCCGCGCCGGGCAGCCCCTCACCCTGCGCCGCCACGCGCGCCACGACCACGGCTACCACTTCATCCAGAGCTTCATCGACGACCACCTGCATCACCACGCGGCGGCGCTGGGCTGAGCCTGCTGCCTACAATCGCGCACCTATGCCCGCCTTCCTGCAGCGCCTGCGCCGCACCCGCGCCGCGCCCTCGCCCCTTCCTCCTGCCTCCCGCGCCTCGCACCCCGCCACCCTGGTGGTGCTGGCGAGCCTGTGGCTGGCCAGCGTGTGCAACCTGCCGCTGTGGCGCGCCGTGGCAGCGCTGCCCGGTACCGAAGGCCTGCGCGGCTGGGGCTTCGGCCTGGCCTTCATGGTGCTGGTGGCAGCGGGCAACGCGGCCGTGATCGGCCTGCTGGCCTGGGGCCGCGCGCTCAAGCCCGTGCTCGCGCTGATGCTGCTGGCGGGCGCCGCCGGGGTGTACTTCATGTGGAGCTACGGCATCGTCATCGACACCACCATGCTGGTGAACGTGCTGCAGACCGACCCGCGCGAGGCCGGCGACCTGCTCAACTGGCGCATGGCCGCCGCCTTGCTGCTGCTGGCCGCACCGCCCCTGGCGTGGCTGCTGCCCCGCCCCGTGCGCCGCCTGGGCTGGTGGCGCCAGCTGTGGCACGGCGCGCTGCTGGTCGTGGCGGCGGTGCTGGTGGGCGTGGGCAGCCTGCTGCTGGTGTTCCAGGACTTCGCCGCCACCATGCGCAACCACACCCAGCTGCGCTACCTCATCAACCCGCTCAACAGCCTGTACGCGGTGGTCGACCTCGCCACCCGGCCGCTGCGCATGGACACGCGCACGCTCGCGCCGCTGGGGCGCGACGCCCAATTGGGCAGCAGCTACGCCGCGCAGGCCCAGCCCCCGCTGCTCGTGCTCGTGGTGGGCGAGACGGCGCGCGCGGCCAACTTCGCGCTCAATGGCTACGAGCGCCCCACCACGCCGCTGCTGTCCGCCCGCCAGGACCTGGCCAACGCGCCCGACGCCTGGTCCTGCGGCACCAGCACGGCGGCCTCGCTGCCCTGCATGTTCTCGCACCTGGGGCGCGCCGAATTCGGCAAGCGCAAGACCGATGCCGAAGGCCTGCTGGACGTGCTCCAGCACGCCGGCCTGGGCGTGGTCTGGATCGACAACCAGTCGGGCTGCAAGGGCGTATGCGACCGCGTGACCGAAATCGGCACCGCGCGCCTGGCCGACGCGCAACTGTGCCCCGGCGGCGACTGCCAGGACACCATCATGCTGCGCGACCTGGACGCGCACATCGCCGCCCTGCCGCCCGAGCGGCGCGCGCGCGGCGTGGTCGTGGTGCTGCACCAGATGGGCAGCCACGGCCCGGCCTACGCCAGGCGCTCGCTGCCCGCGCACAAGCGCTTCGCCCCGGAGTGCCAGACCAACGCGCTGCAGCAGTGCTCGCGCGAGCAGGTCGTCAACGCCTACGACAACAGCATCGTCGCCACCGACTTCTTCCTGAACGCCACCATCGAATGGCTGCAGGCGCGCGCCCACCAGGCGCAGACGGCGCTGCTGTACGTCTCGGACCACGGCGAATCGCTGGGCGAGAACAACCTGTACCTGCACGGCCTGCCCTACGCCATCGCGCCCGACGTGCAAAAGCATGTGCCGTGGATCGCCTGGCTGTCGCCCGCGCTGCAGGCGCGCAGCGGCGTGGCCACCGCCTGCCTGCAGCGCCAGTGGGCACGCCAGCGCCTCTCGCACGACAACTACTTCCACTCGGTGCTGGGCCTGCTGGACGTGCACACCAGCGCGTACCAGGGCAGCCTGGACGCCTTCGCGCCCTGCCGCTAACCCCTGCGCGGCAGTGCGGGATGGGCGTTTCGCTACAGTCCCGCGCAACATCCCTCTCTCCATGGAAAGAACACACGCCATGTCCCGCAAGCCGCAAATCATCCTGTCCTCGCTCGATCTGGACCGCATCGAAGCCCTGCTCGCCGCCATCCCGGCCAGCGCCTTCCCCGGCAAGGCCGACCTGCAGGCCGAGCTGGACCGCGCGGACGTGCTGGCGCCCGAGGAAATGCCGCCCACCGTGGTCACGATGAACTCGACGGTGCAATTCACCATCGTCGAGACCGGCAAGGCGTTCTGCCTGACCCTGGTCTACCCGCGCGACATGGACGGCAGCGCCGACCGCATCTCCATCTTCGCGCCCGTGGGCAGCGCGCTGCTCGGCCTGTCGGTGGGCGACGAGCTGGCCTGGCCCGGCCCCGGCGGCAAGGCCATGACGGTGCGCGTCAAGGAAGTGGTGTACCAGCCCGAAGCGGCAGGCGAACTGCACCGCTGAGGACTTACAGGGAAAAATGGCTCCAGCCCTTGGCCAGAAAGCGCAAGCAGCTACGAAATCAAGAGCATTTCACAACCGGCTGCTGGCCAGCGCCACCAGCATGCCGGTGCCCACCATGCCGGCCTGCCAGCGCAGCGCCACGCTCCAGGAGGGCACATGGCGCTCCACGCGCAGGTACAGCACGCGCCCGGCGGCGATCGACAGCGCGAAGGCCAGCACCATGCCCAGCAGGCCGGGCCAGGGCGCATCGGGCCACAGGTAGCTCACCACGGCATTCACCAGCAGGCACACCGAGAAGTGCACCAGGAACACCGAGTACGACATCTGGCCCAGGCGCGGCAGCCAGTCGGCCCCGCGCCACGCCGCGCCATGGCGCTTCACCACCATCAGCACCAAGGCGGCCACCAGCGCCACGGCGATGCGCGCGCGGAACTCCAGCCACAGCGCCAGCAGCCCCAGCGCCGCCATGCACAGGCCCCAGCCCCAGGCCCGGGGGGCACGCGCGGCCCAGAAGGCGCACATGCCCAGGCTGTACGAGCCCCAGAAGTACCAGGCCCACATGTCCTGCTCGGGCATGCGGTTGAGCACCAGCAGCGACAGCGCTCCGCCCGTGGCCACCATGCCGGGCGCCCAGCGCTGCGCCCGCGCCGGCGCGTGGCGCAGCGCCGCCAGCAGCAGCACCGCGCAGGCGAACAGCTGGAAGTCGATGGCCACGTACCACACGCCAGCGGAAAGCGCTTCCTCCCCCACGATGTCCTGCAGCAGCAGCGCATTGGCCAGCAGCTGGTGCAGGCCGGGCTCGCCCGGAACCGAGGGGTGCTCCATGAACGGGCGCACCAGCGCCGCCGCCAGCACGGCCACCAGCAGCGCCACCGCGTACGGCACGATCAGGCGCACGAAGCGCCGCCCGATGTGCTGCGCCGCCGGCCCCTCGCGCAGCACCCCGTCGGGCGCCAGGCTGGCCGCGGCCAGGTAGCCGCCCAGGACCAGGAACACCTGCACCGCCATGCGGCCGTACGCGGAGAGCCCGTCGATCAGGCTTGGAAGCAGGTCGTGGGCGGAGTCCGACATGGGGCCGTAGAAGGCCAGGTGGTGGGCGACAATGGTGGCGCAAGCCAAGCCCTTGACCGAGTCGATCAGGGCATTGCGTGACGGGGATGGCATGGGAGGCGGAGCGGTGTCGGGCAGCAGTGCTGGCGCTGGGATAGGCCGGTGCTGCGCGGGAATTCCCGTATTGTGCGCCGATTGGCACCATCGCGCAGGCTGCCGCCCCGGGGCAGCATCAGAACGTGTGAATGAATCCGCCGTGCTGCCAATAGCGCGGCTGCTGCGCGCGCTCGCAGCGCATCTCCTGCGGCCGGGCCGAATCCCAGCGCGCCGCGCCGCACGCGCTGGAGTCCACCACCTCGGCGCCGCGCGCGCGGTAGCGCTGCACCACCGCGGGCGCCGGGTGGCCGTAGCGGTTGCGGTAGCCCGCTTGCACCAGGGCCCAGCGCGGCGCCACGGCCCCGATGAAGGCGGGGCTCGACGATGTCTTGCTGCCGTGGTGCGGCACCAGCAGCAGCACGGCCGCCAGCGGCGCGCCACGGGCCAGCAGGGCCTGCTCCTGCGGCTGCTCGATGTCCCCCGCCAGCACGGCCGCCACGCCCTGGGCGCTGCGGATGCGCAGCACGCAGCTTTGCGCATTGGGGCGCGGTGCATCCTGCTGCTGCGGCGGGTGCAGCAGCTCGAAGGCCACGCCGTCCCACTCCCAGCGCTGCCCGGCCACGCAGGGCCGGGCCTCGGCGGCGGCGCCTTCCACCGCCGCGCCCCACAGCGCGGCCCCGGGCTGCGCGGCGAGCACGGCCGGGGCGCCGCCGGCGTGGTCGGTGTCGCCGTGGCTCACCATCAGCGCGTCCAGGCGCACGCCCAGGCTGCGCAGCAACGGCACCAGCACGCGCTCGCCCGCATTGCTGTGGATGCCGAAGCGCGGCCCCGCGTCGTACAGCAGCGCATGCCCGGCCGTGCGCACCAGCACGGCATTGCCCTGCCCCACGTCCGCCGCCAGCAGGTCGAACTGCCCCGGCGCGGGCCGGGCTGGCTGCCAGCACAGCGCCGGCACCAGCAGCGGCAGGCCCAGCACGCGCAGGCGCCAGGGCCAGCGCAGCGCCAGGCACGCACCGCCCAGCACCGCCGCCACGGCGGCCCACAGCGGCGGCGCTGGCAAGGCCAGCACGGCCCCGGGCCACGCCGCCAGGGCCTGCAGCAGCGCCACCAGGGGCCCCAGGCTGGCCGCGGCCGCCTGCCACAGCGGCGGCCACAGCATGCCCAGCAGCGCCAGCGGCGTCACCACCAGCGTGACCCAGGGAATGGCCGCCAGGTTGGCCAGCGCGCCCACCGCCGACACCTGGCCGAACAGCAGCAGCGACAGGGGCGTAAGCGCCAGCGTCACCACCCACTGCTCGCGCAGGAACCTGCGCACATGGCAAAAAAGGCCGCCAGCGCCTGCCCCATCAGCGCTACCAGCTACGAAATCGGAAGCAAACAGCACCCCCACGGCGACAAAGCTGAGCCAGAAACCGGGCTGCAGCAGCGCCCAGGGGTCGGCCAGCACCACGGCGGCACACGCCAGCAGCCAGACCTGCTGCCAGGGCCAGCGCCGCCCCGCCAGGCGCAGCAGCGCCACCACCGCCAGCATCAGCACCGTGCGCTGCGCCGGCACACCCCAGCCGCTGAAAAGCGCATAGCCCGCCGCCAGCAGCACACCGCCCAGCAGGGCCGCGTGCTGCGCCGGCCAGCGCAGGCACAGCCGCTGCGAACGGCGCCACAGCCAGCCTACGGCGGCCATGGCAATCCAGGCGAACAGGGTGATGTGCAGGCCCGAGATGCTCATGAGATGGGCCACGCCGGTGGCGCGGAACAGGTCCCAGTCGGCGCGGTCGATGGCGCGCTGGTCGCCCGTCACCAGCGCCGCCACCACCCCGGCGGCACGTGCGGCGCGCTCGCGCTGCGCCGCCTCGGCCTCGGGCCGCGACAGGCGCAGCACGATGGCGTCGCGCACCCGCTGGCGCCCTTGCTCCACCGGGTGGCGCCAGCCCTCTGACAGCAGCCGGGGCGCGGCGTCCCTGCGGCCCGCGCGCACGTAGCCCGTGGCCTGCACGTCCTGCTCCCACAGCCACAGCTCGTAGTCGAAGCCGTGCGGGTTGCGCGCGCCGTGCGGCGCCTTCAGGCGTACGGTGGCCTCCCAGCGCTGGCCGGCGCGCAGGGCGGGCAGCGGGCGCTGGGGCTCGCCCGGCGCATCGGCGCCCTGCCACCCGCTGGCGTACCAGCCCAGTTCGACCAACGGCGGCAGGCGCACGGCCCGCCCGTCGAGCCATGCCGCCTCCACCGCGAAGCGAAAGCGCAGCCCCGCATCGCCGCGCTGCGGCATGGCCGCCACCACGCCCTGCACGCGCAGGTCGCGCCCCTCCAGCCGGGGATCGAGCGCCTGGGCCTGGAAGGCCACGGCACGCAGGCCGCACAGGGCGAACATGGCCAGCGTGGCGCACGCCATCACCCCGGCGCGGTGGCGGCGCCAGGGCAGCGCGGCCAGCAGCACCGCGGCCGCCATGCCCGCCGCATACCCGCCCCCTGGCCACAGCCGTGGCTGCGCCAGTTGCAGGGCGGCCCCGGCAAGCAGGCCCGCCAGCAGCCAGGGCAGGCGCCAGGCGTTCATGCGGCCGCGCTCCCGGGTACCATGTGCCCCTTTATCCGCCGACTGAAACGAGCCAGACCATGAGCGTTTACGACCAATTGAAAGCCCTGAACATCACCCTGCCCCCCGTGGCTGTGCCTGCCGCAGCTTACGTGCCCTACGCGCAGACAGGCAACCTCGTTTTCCTCAGCGGCCACATTGCGCGCAAGGATGGCAAGCCCTGGGTCGGCCAACTGGGCCGCGACGTGACCACGGAGCAAGGCCAGGCCGCCGCGCGGGCCGTGGCCATCGACCTGCTGGGCACGCTGCACGCCGCCACCGGCGGCGACCTGAACCGGGTGCAGCGCATCGTGAAGCTGATGAGCCTGGTCAACTCCACCGGCGAATTCACCGAGCAGCACCTGGTGACCAACGGCGCCAGCGAGCTGCTGGGCCAGGTCTTCGGCGCCGAGAAGGGCGCGCACGCGCGCAGCGCCTTCGGCGTGGCGCAGATCCCGCTGGGCGCGTGCGTGGAGATCGAGCTGATCGCCGAGCTGGGCTGACGGGTGCTACTTGCGGGCAGGATGTGCAGCCCGCCCCGGAAAAGAAAAGCGGGCCTGGCCCGCTTTTTTAATGCCTCAGAAGCTTTCCCACTCGCCGTCGCTGGCCGCCTTCTTCGGCGCGGCCGCAATGCGCGGCGCGGCGGGCGCAGCAGGCTTGGGCGCCGCCACCCGTGGCGCTGGCGCCGCAGCCGCCTTCGGCTTGGCTGGCGCCGCCGGCATGGGTACGGCGGCGGCCCGTGGCGCCGAGCGGGCCGCCTGGGCTGGCGCCACGCCCGCCACCTTGAATGCCGAGATGGCCTGCGCCAGCTGCTGTGCCTGTTCGCGCAGGCTGTGCGCCGCCGCCGCGCTCTGCTCCACCAGCGCCGCGTTCTGCTGCGTCATCTGGTCCAGTTGCCCCACCGCCTGGTTGACCTGCGCCACGCCCGCGCTTTGCTCCTGCGAGGCCGCCGTGATTTCCCCGATCATGTCCGTGACGCGCTGCACCGCCTGCACCACTTCCTGCATGGTGCTGCCCGCGCCTTCCACCAGGCGCGAGCCGGTTTCCACGCGCTCCACGCTGGCAGTGATGAGTCCCTTGATTTCCTTGGCCGCGTCGGCGCTGCGCTGCGCCAGGCTGCGCACTTCGCCGGCCACCACGGCGAAGCCCCGGCCTTGTTCACCCGCGCGTGCCGCTTCCACGGCAGCGTTCAGCGCCAGGATGTTGGTCTGGAAGGCGATGCCGTCGATGACGCCGATGATGTCGGCGATCTTCTGGCTGCTGTGGTGGATGTCCTGCATGGTCGCGACCACTTGCCCGACCACTTCGCCGCCACGGCGCGCCACGCCCGAGGCCCCCGCCGCCAGGCTGCTGGCCTGCTGCGCGCTGCCCGCGCTTTGCTGCAGCGTGCTGGTGAACTGCTCCATCGCCGCCGCCGTCTGCTGCAGGTTGCTCGAGGTCTGTTCCGTGCGCGCCGACAGGTCCTGGTTGCCCAGTGCGATCTCCGCGCTGGCCGTGGCGATGCTGTCCGTGCTCTGGCGCACCTGCTGCACCATGCGCGACAGCGCTTCGCTCATCGCATACAGCGAGCGCAGCAGGTCGCCGAATTCGTCGCCCCGCGTCACCGCCTCGCGTCCGCTCAGGTCGCCACTGGCGATACGATCCGCCAGGCTGCGCGCCTGGGCCAGCGGATGCTGGATGCTGCGGATCAGGAAATACGCCCCCACGCACACCGCCAGCAGCACCAGGCTGGCAAAGCCGCCCGCAATCTGCACCGTGCGCACGCGCTCGCCGCCCAGCGCGATCTGGCGCTCGCGCGCATAGTGCTGCTGCATGGTCACGAAGTCCTGCAGCATTTGCAGGTAGGCGGTGGCCGCCGGGTTGTAGGACTGGCGCAGGAACGCCTTGGCCTCTGCCGCGCTGTCCTGCTCGGCCAGCGCGCTGGCCTGCTGGCGCATGCGCTGCAAGTCGGTGCGGGCGGCCGTGATCTTGGCCATCTGCGTCCTGTCCTCGTCTCTCAAGGGAAGGGACTGGAGCGTTTTCTGCGCTTCGTCGATCCTGGCGGACGTCGCGGCGATCATGCCCTTGAGCTCGGCCCGGGTTTCCGCGTCGCCCCCCAGCACCAGGGCCTGGGTGCGCGCCGTGTTGGTCTCGGTCAGGCCCATCCAGCGCTGCGCGGCCTCGACGCGGGTGTTCAGCTCCAGCAGCACCACGTTGGCCTCGGCCTGGGTGCGGGCCGAGCGGTAGCCTGCAGAGGCTACGACCGCCAGCATCATGATGACAATCCAGGCCACGGCCCCCCAGAGCTTGGTGGCCGTGCGCATATTCTGAAACCGCATGTCTCCTCCAGTGGAGCGGTTCCAAATGCTTGGGAGCCCGCCACAGCAAATACGTCACTAAACGTAATTTACTGTGGGACCTTTCCCACTTTCTAGGCAGGGATGACTACTTCGCGGCCAAAACCGCCCCCTTTCAGGGAAAACCACGAGGCCCCGGGTGAACCGCCGCAGGCCAGGTGCCGGAAGGCTTGTGCGCCCACCAGGGCTCAGAAGCTTTCCCACTCGCCATCGTCGGCCGCCTTCTTGGGCGCGGCTGCGATGCGCGGTGCGGCAGCGGGCGGCTTGGGCGCGGCCTTGGCTGCCGGTTTGGGCGCCGGTGTGGGCGCGGCTACCCGTGGCGCGGGTGCTGGCGCCGCCTTGCCCGCCACGGCGCGCGGCTTGGCCGGCGCCGGCATGGCCGGGGCGGGCCGGGGCGCCACCGCCCGCGGTGCCTGGTAGGTGGCTGCCTGCGCGGCGGCCACGCCCGCCACCTTGAACGCCGAGACGGCCTGCGCCAGCTGCTGCGCCTGCTCGCGCAGGCTGTGCGCCGCTGCCGCGCTCTGCTCCACCAGCGCCGCGTTCTGCTGCGTCATCTGGTCCAGTTGCCCCACCGCCTGGTTGACCTGCGCCACGCCCGCGCTTTGCTCCTGCGAGGCCGCCGTGATTTCCCCGATCATGTCCGTGACGCGCTGCACCGCCTGCACCACTTCCTGCATGGTGCTGCCCGCGCCTTCCACCAGGCGCGAGCCGGTTTCCACGCGCTCCACGCTGGCAGTGATGAGTCCCTTGATTTCCTTGGCCGCGTCGGCGCTGCGCTGCGCCAGGCTGCGCACTTCGCCGGCCACCACGGCGAAGCCCCGGCCTTGTTCACCCGCGCGTGCCGCTTCCACGGCAGCGTTCAGCGCCAGGATGTTGGTCTGGAAGGCGATGCCGTCGATGACGCCGATGATGTCGGCGATCTTCTGGCTGCTGTGGTGGATGTCCTGCATGGTCGCGACCACTTGCCCGACCACTTCGCCGCCACGGCGCGCCACGCCCGAGGCCCCCGCCGCCAGGCTGCTGGCCTGCTGCGCGCTGCCCGCGCTTTGCTGCAGCGTGCTGGTGAACTGCTCCATCGCCGCCGCCGTCTGCTGCAGGTTGCTCGAGGTCTGTTCCGTGCGCGCCGACAGGTCCTGGTTGCCCAGTGCGATCTCCGCGCTGGCCGTGGCGATGCTGTCCGTGCTCTGGCGCACCTGCTGCACCATGCGCGACAGCGCTTCGCTCATCGCGTACAGCGAGCGCAGCAGGTCGCCGAATTCGTCGCCCCGCGTCACCGCCTCGCGTCCGCTCAGGTCGCCCTCGGCGATCTGCGCCGCCAGGCTGCGCGCCTGCTCCAGTGGGCGCTCGATGCTGCCGATGAGGAAGTAGGCGCCCACGACGATGGCCAGAATCAGCAGGCCCACCACCACGGCAGCGATCTTCACGGTGAGCAGGCGGTTGCCGGCGATGTCCGCCTGGCTGGCCTGCGCCTGCTGCCGCTGCAGCTCCACGAAGTCGTGCAGGGTCTTCAGGTAGGCCGCCACCGCCGGGTTGTAGGACTGCTTGACCAGCTCCACCGCGGCATCGTGCTGCGCGTCGGCCTTGAGCTTCATGGCCTGGCCGCGCAGGTCGATCATGGCCTTGCGCGCAGCGGCGATCCTGGCCATCTGCGCCTTGTCGGCGTCGCCGGTGGCCAGGGTTTCGAGCTTTTTCTGCACCTCGGAAATCTGCGCCGAGGTCGCGGGGATGATGGCCTTGAACTCGGCCTCCACCGCCGGATCGCTGCTGACCACCAGGGCCTGCGTGCGCGCGGCGTTGGTTTCCGTCAACCCCGTCCAGCGCAGGGCGGACTCGACGCGCGTGGCCATCTCGCGCGACGTGGCATCCGCCTGGGCCTGGGCCTTGGACGTCCGGTAGCCGGAGAACCCGACCACGGCCACCAGCGCCACGACGATGACGATGACGGCCGACCACAGCTTGTGGGCCATGCGAAGTTGCGGCATTTTTTCCTCCTGGTGCCTTGTCTCTTGTTGCGCCTATTGTGCGCAGGCATTGCTTGCAATTTACCTATCTTTACAGACGAGCGCAGCATTTATTTCAGCGGCGCTGCACCAGCGCAATGCCGGCATCGCTCACTCCACGCGCGTCACCCGCTGGGGCTTGAAGCCCAGGTCGGCGGCCTTGCCCTTGCGCGCACGGGCGGCGCGGGCGTTGTTCAGGCTGCGGATTTCGAGCTGTTCCTCGCGCTCCTTGGCGCCACGCCCCAGGCCCTCGATGCGCACGCTGCGCGTGTACGCGGCGGCGCCCGCCAGGCTGTCCTTGTCCTCCAGGTCGATCAGCATCAGGCCGCGCCCGCCGTGGGCCATGGCTTTCAGCTCGCCGATCTCGAACGTGAGGATGCGCCCGCCCGCCGAGGCGCAGGCCACGTGCGTGGCCGGCGGCAGCGGCTGGCTGCCGCTGCTGCCCGCCGCATGCGAGGGCACGCACAGCGTCTCGCCCTCGCCCAGCGTGACGAAGGCCTTGCCGCCCTTCTGGCGCGACACCAGGTTTTCCACCAGCGCCAGAAAGCCGTAGCCGCCCGAGCTGGCCAGCAGCAGCTGCGCCTGCGGCGGCCCGGCGAAATAGTGCAGCAGTTGGGTGCCCGTCTCCAGCTCGATCAGCGTGGTCACGGGCTGGCCGTCGCCGCGCCCGCCGGGCAGGCTGGCCACCGGCACGGAGTACACCCGGCCATTGCTGCCGAAGACGATGAGCTGGTCCACTGTGCGGCACTCGAAGGTGCCGTAGAGGGCATCGCCGGCCTTGAAGGCAAAGCTGCCCGCCTCATGCCCATGGCCCTGGCGCGTGCGCACCCAGCCCTTTTGCGACACCACGACGGTGACGGGTTCGTCGAGTACCTTGACTTCGGCCACGGCCTTTTTCTCGGCCTGGATGAGCGTGCGGCGCGCATCGGCGAACTGCTTCGCGTCGGCTTCGATTTCCTTGACCATCAGGCGGCGCAGCGAGGCCGGGTTGGCCAGGATGTCCTCCAGCCGGCCCTGCTCCTCGCGCAGCGCCGACAGCTCCTGCTCAATCTTGATGGCCTCCAGCCGCGCCAGCTGGCGCAGGCGGATTTCGAGGATGTCCTCGGCCTGGCGCTCCGACAGGTTGAAGCGCGCCATCAGCGCCGCCTTGGGCTCCTCGGCCGCGCGGATGATGGCGATCACTTC
Source organism: Acidovorax sp. YS12 (assembly GCA_021496925.1). Classification (NCBI taxonomy): domain Bacteria; kingdom Pseudomonadati; phylum Pseudomonadota; class Betaproteobacteria; order Burkholderiales; family Comamonadaceae; genus Acidovorax; species Acidovorax sp. YS12. The sequence continues at coordinate 4,926,973 of CP053915.1, read as the reverse complement.
GTCGATGTTGAGCAGCACCAGCTGCCGCCCTTCGAGGATGTGGATGCGCTCCAGCACCTTGGTCAGGCGGTGCTGGCTGCGCCGCGTGATGGTGCCCTGGCGGAACGCCACCCACTCGGCCAGCATCTGGCGCAGCGATTTCTGCGTGGGCCGGCCGTCCAGCCCCACCATGGTGAGGTTGATGGGCGCCGAGGTTTCCAGGCTGGTGTGCGCCAGCAGCGCGGTAATCAGCTCCTGCTGCGGCACCTTGCCGGTCTTGGGCTCGAACACGATGCGCACCGGCGCGTCCTTGCTCGATTCGTCGCGCACGCCGTCGAGCACGGCCAGCATGCTGGCCTTGAGCTGGGTCTGCTCCTGCGTCAACGCTTTTTTGCCGGTCTTGACCTTGGGGTTGGTGATGTCCTCGATTTCCTCCAGCACCTTCTGCGCCGAAACGCCGGGCGGCAGTTCGGTCACCACCAGTTGCCACTGGCCGCGCGCCAGGTCTTCGATCTTCCAGCGCGCGCGCACCTTGAGGCTGCCGCGCCCGCTGCGGTAGGCGTCGTGGATGTCGGCGGCGCTGCTGATGATCTGCCCGCCGCCGGGGTAGTCGGGGCCAGGCACCAGCGCGAACAGCTCTTCATCGCCAAGCTGCGGGTTCTTCAGTAGCGCCACGCAGGCGTCGGCCACCTCGCGCAGGTTGTGACTGGGAATCTCGGTCGCCAGCCCCACGGCGATGCCGCTGGCGCCGTTGAGCAGCGCGAACGGCAGACGTGCGGGCAGTTGGCGCGGCTCCTCGGTACTGCCGTCGTAGTTGGGCACGAAATCGACCGTGCCCATGCCGATTTCGTCGAGCAGCAGGCCCGCGATGGGCGTCAGCCGCGCCTCGGTGTAGCGCATGGCGGCGGCGCCGTCGCCGTCGCGGCTGCCGAAGTTACCCTGGCCGTCGATCAGCGGGTAGCGCTGGTTGAAGTCCTGCGCCAGGCGCACCAGGGCGTCGTAGGCCGACTGGTCGCCGTGCGGGTGGAAGCGCCCCAGCACGTCGCCCACCACGCGCGCGCTCTTGACCGGCTTGGCCGCCACGTTGCGGTTCGGGCCGCTGTAGGACAGGCCCATCTGGTCCATGGCGTAGAGGATGCGCCGCTGCACGGGTTTGAGGCCGTCGCACACATCGGGCAGCGCGCGGCCCTTGACCACGCTGAGGGCGTATTCCAGGTAGGCGCGCTGGGCGTAGCCGCCCAGGTCGAGCGCATCGCCCGCGTCGGCACCGGAGGGAAGGAGGAGAGGAGAGTCGCTCATGCTTCAAAAATAGGAGCTACCAGCGCTTGCTGGATAAGCGCTGGAGGCCAAAAACATCAAATATCCACGTCCACCGCGTCGCCGTGCAGCTCCATCAGCTCGCGGCGCGAGGCGGCCTCGCCCTTGCCCATGAGCTTGGTGATGAGGCCTTCGGTGTCGGCAAAGCCCAGGCTGCCCAGTTGCACGGGCAGCAAGCGGCGTGTGTCGGGGTTGAGCGTGGTTTCCCACAACTGCTCTGCGTTCATCTCGCCCAGGCCCTTGAAGCGGCTGAGCTGGCATTTCTCGCGCGGCACGCCGTCCTTGGCGGCCTTGTCGAGGATGGCTTCGAGTTCGCCCTCATCGAGCGCGTAGAGCTTGGCGGCGGGCTTCTTGCCGCGCGCCGGAATGTCCACGCGGTACAGGGGCGGGCGCGCCACGTAGATGTGGCCGGCCTCGATGAGCTTGGGAAAGTGGCGGAAGAACAGCGTGAGCAGCAGCACCTGGATGTGCGCGCCGTCCACGTCGGCGTCCGACAGGATGCAGACCTTGCCGTAGCGCAAGCCCGAGAGGTCGGGCGTGTCATCCGGCCCGTGCGGATCGACGCCGATGGCCACCGAGATGTCATGCACCTCGGTGTTGGCGAACAGGCGGTCACGCTCCACCTCCCAGGTGTTGAGCACCTTGCCGCGCAGCGGCAGCACGGCCTGGTTTTCCTTGTCGCGGCCCATCTTGGCGCTGCCGCCGGCCGAGTCGCCCTCGACCAGGAAGACCTCGTTGTAGGCCAGGTCGCGGCTTTCGCAGTCGGTGAGCTTGCCGGGCAGCACGGCCACGCCCGAGCCTTTTCTCTTCTCCACCTTCTGGCCGGCGCGCTGGCGCGTCTGCGCTGCCTTGATGGCCAGCTCGGCCAGCTTCTTGCCGTACTCCACATGCTGGTTCAGCCAGAGTTCGAGCGCGGGGCGCACGAAGCTGCTCACCAGGCGCACGGCGTCGCGCGAGTTCAGGCGCTCCTTGATCTGGCCCTGGAACTGCGGGTCCAGCACCTTGGCGGAAAGAACATAGCTGGCGCGCGCGAACACGTCCTCGGGCATCAGCTTCACGCCCTTGGGCAGCAGGCTGTGCAGCTCGATGAAGCCCTTGACGGCCTGGAACAGCCCGTCGCGCAAGCCGCTGTCATGCGTGCCGCCGGCGCTGGTGGGAATGAGGTTGACGTAGCTCTCGCGCACCGGCGCACCCTCTTCCGTGAAGGCCACGGCCCAGGCGGCACCCTCGCCTTCTGCAAAGCTCTCGTCAGCGGCACCGGCAAAGCCTTCGCCCTCGAACAGCGGGATCACCGGGTCGGCGCTCAGGGTCTGCGACAGGTAGTCGCGCAGGCCGCCCTTGTACTGCCAGGTCTGGGTTTCGCGGGTTTTCTCGTTGGCCAGCGTCACCGCCACGCCGGGCATGAGCACGGCCTTGCTGCGCAGCAGGTGCGTCAGCTCGCCCATGGGCAGGTGGCTCGACTCGAAATACCGGGCATCGGGCCACACGCGCACCGTGGTGCCCTGCTTGCGCTCGCCCGGCTCCAGCGCACGCGCCGCCAACGGCTCCACCACGTCGCCCCCGGCAAACACCAGGCGCGCCGCCTGGCCCTCGCGGTGGCTGGTGGCCTCCAGGCGCGTGGCCAGGGCGTTGGTCACGCTCACGCCCACACCGTGCAGGCCGCCCGAGAAGCTGTAGGCCCCGCCCTTGCCCTTGTCGAACTTGCCGCCCGCGTGCAGGCGGGTGAACACCAGCTCGATCACCGGCGCGTTTTCCTCGGGGTGCAGGCCGAAGGGAATGCCCCGGCCGTCGTCCTCGACGCTGACCGAGCCGTCGGCATGCAGCGTCACCTTGATCTTCTTGCCAAAGCCGGCCAGCGCCTCGTCGGCGGCGTTGTCCAGCACCTCCTGGATGATGTGCAGGGGGTTGTCGGTTCGGGTGTACATGCCCGGCCGCTGCTTGACGGGCTCCAGGCCCTTGAGCACGCGGATCGAGCCCTCGGAATAGTCGGATGCGGAAGGGGGTTTGACTGCCATGGGCGCGGATTGTAGTGCGGCAGGCACTGCGTCACTGGATGAAAAAACAGGCTGCGAAGCACGCGCTGCAGAGTTTTCCCGGATTGGCTACATTCGCGCGATGCATAAGCAAAACCAAAAACTGTCTATGGGCCAGGTGCTGGCCTGCGGGGGGCTGATCGTCACGCTGTCCATGGGCATCCGCCACGGCTTCGGCCTGTGGCTGCAGCCCATGACGCAGGCGCTGGACTGGACGCGCCAGGATTTCGCCCTGGCCATCGCCGTGCAGAACCTGGTGTGGGGGATTACGGGGATTTTCGCGGGCATGCTGGCCGACCGCTTCGGCGCCTTCAAGGTCATCGTCGGCTGCGCCCTGCTCTATGCACTGGGGCTGGTGGGCATGGCGTATTCGGCCACCCCCATGGTATTCGCCATCACGGCCGGGGTGCTGATCGGCATGGCCCAGGCGGGCACGACCTACGCGGTGATCTACGGCGTCATCGGACGCAACGTCGATGCCTCGCGCCGCTCCTGGGCCATGGGCATCGCGGCGGCGGCGGGCTCTTTCGGGCAGTTCCTGATGGTGCCCACCGAGGGGCTGCTGATCAGCCAGTTCGGCTGGCAGCAGGCGCTGGTGCTGCTGGGCCTGGCAGCGCTGCTCATCGTGCCGCTGGCGCGCGGCCTGCGCGAGCCAGGCTTTGCCGGCGGGGCCCTGCTGCAACGCGAGCAGACCATCGGCCAGGCGCTGCGCGAGGCGTTCAGCTACCCCAGCTTCCAGTTGCTCATGGCAGGCTACTTCGTCTGCGGCTTCCAGGTGGTGTTCATCGGCGTGCACCTGCCCAGCTACCTCAAGGACCAGGGCCTGTCGCCCCAGGTGGCCAGCTATGCGCTGGCGCTGGTGGGCCTGTTCAACGTCATCGGCACCTACGCCGCCGGTTCGCTGGGCCAGCGCCTGCCCAAGAAGAACATCCTGGCCTTCATCTACTTCGCGCGCTCGGTGGTCATCACGGTGTTCCTGCTGGCGCCGCTGTCGCCCATGAGCGTGTACCTGTTCTCCGCCGTGATGGGCATGCTGTGGCTGTCCACCGTGCCCCCCACCACGGCCGTGGTGGCGCAGATCTTCGGCGTGGCGCACCTGTCGATGCTCGGCGGCTTCGTCTTCTTCAGCCACCAGATCGGCAGCTTCATGGGCGTGTGGCTGGGCGGCTACCTGTACGACCGCCTGGGCAGCTACGACATCGTGTGGCTGCTGACCATCGCACTGGGCGTGATCGCGGGCCTGGTGAACCTGCCCGTGCGCGAAAACGCCATCCAGCGCACAGCACCCCAAGGAGCCTGACCGATGCCCAAGCGCCAGGTCCTGGCCTACGTTGCTGCCCTGGTGGCGCTGCTGGCGGTGTTCGGGCTGTACACGCGGCCCGATTTCCTGGTCACCCTGGCCGACCAGCTTTGGGCCTGCTTCTAGAGAAAACAGAAGTCCTGACTCCGACAGCCGAGGCGGGACACAGAGACTCGCAGATCGTCAAAAAATGGTGCACGCCTGGTACCGACAGCCCCTGAGCGTTGCGGTGCCGCATGGCACATCGGCAGAAAAGCAAAAAGCCGCACGAGGCGGCTTTTAACTTGTTGATTTTTTTGGGAATTTGGTGCCGGAGAGATGAATCGAACACCCGACCTTCTCATTACGAATGAGCTGCTCTACCGACTGAGCTACACCGGCACTTCCTACAAAATCATGTTCCGTAGAGCCTTGCATTCTACTGTAAATTTCTACTCTTACAAGCAATTCAGATAAATTGGCACGATGCATCCCCCGAACATGGCGACGCCACTGGAGCCTCCCTCTTCGCTCATGTAAGGGGGCTGCAACAAGCCAGCGCTTAAAAAGCCTTATAAATCAATAAAATACAGACCAAATGCGTATTGCCACCTGGAACATCAACTCCCTCGCCGTGCGCCTGCCCCAGGTGCTGGACTGGCTGGCCGCCAACCCCGTCGATGCACTGGCCCTGCAGGAGCTCAAGCTCACCGACGACAAGTTTCCGGCCGATGCCTTCGCTGCGGCAGGTTATCAGGCAGTGGCGTTCGGGCAGAAAACCTACAACGGCGTGGCCCTCCTGAGCCGCCACCCGATGGCCGACATGGTGCGCAACATTCCCGGCTTCGAGGACGAACAGGCGCGCGTGATCGCCGCCACCCTGGACACGCCCGCCGGGCCGCTGCGCCTGGTGAACGGCTACTTCGTCAACGGGCAGGCGCCGGACAGCGACAAGTTCGCCTACAAGATGCGCTGGCTGCAGGCGCTGCAGGACTGGCTGCGCGGGGAACTGGCGCAGCACCCGCGCCTGGCGCTGGTGGGCGACTTCAACGTCGCCCCGGAAGACCGCGACAGCTACGACCCCGAAGGCCTGCGCGAAACCATCCACCACACCACGCAGGAGCGCCAGCATTTCCAGGCGCTGCTGGACCTGGGCCTGACGGATGCGTTCCGCCTGTTCGCGCAGCCGGAGAAGAGCTTTTCCTGGTGGGACTACCGCATGCTGGGCTTCCAGAAGAACCGGGGCCTGCGCATCGACCACATCCTGGTCAGCCAGGCGCTCGCGCCGCTGGTGACCGCCTGCACGGTGGACCGCCAGCCGCGCAAGAACAAGCAGCCGAGCGACCACGCGCCCGTGGTGGCCACGCTGCAGGCCGCGTGAACCCGGGAAAACTCCTGTTTTGATAGCTTCCAGCGCTTGCCAGGCAAGGGCTGGAGGCTATTTTGATGCTGAACCGGTCCAGGGCCGCCAGGCGACGTTCCCTTCAGCGCGGTAGGCCCCGGCGGGCAGGCTGTTCGCGGCGTAGAAGACCTCGATCACGCGCAGGCCATGCAGCTCCTCGGGGCGTATCCAGGGGCTGAACGCCAGCTTGCCATCGACCAGCACCCGGGGCTTGGCGCCCAGGCGCACGGCAATCACGCTGGCCAGTTCCTGCGGCCCGCTGACGATGTCGACCGGGCCGTCGAGCAAGGCCTCCGCCTGCCGCTCGATGCTGGCCGCCACGCGCTCGGACGGGAAGAAATCCGTATGGTCGGCCTTGTAGCCGCGCACGCCCTTGGGCGAGGCCATCCACGCCTGGGCCATCACCAGGCCCTGCACCAGCGCGAACACCAGCCACGCGGCACGCACGGTGCGCAGTGCCGACCAGGGCGCGCGCGCGCCGATGCATTCCATGACCGCCGGAACCGTCCACAGCATGAAGGCCGTGCCCCAGTGCAAGTGCAGCTTGGAGCCGCCCAGCCACGCCATCAGCAGCATCAGGGCCAACGGCACGAAGCCCCAGAGCAGCAGGAACTGGCGTGCCAGCGGGGCCGGCGTGCCAGCCTCCACCTGCACGGCGGCGGGCTGGCGCCGCGCCCACCACCAGGCGCCGCCCAGCACCAGCCAGGCGGGCAGGCTGCGGTTGAGCAGCCAGTCGAGGGCGAACTGCAGCCCATGCAGCAGGCGCTGGGTGCCGCGCAGGTCATGGCCGAGGGCGCTGGATTGGGCGTAGGCCAGGGGCATCCACTCATGCGACACCAGCCAGCACAGGTGGGGCGCGAACACCAGCCCGGCCACCAGCGCCGCAAGCAGCGCACCATTGCGGTGCACGGCATGGCGCCAGCCTTGCAGACGCAGCCACCACAGCCCGACCACGGCGAGCGCCAGCACGAACTGGTACTTGGTGAGCATGCCCAGGCCCGCCACCAGGCCCAGCAGCGCCCAGGTGCCCAGGCTGGGCCGCACGGCCAGGCGCCAGGAAAGCCACGCGGCCCACGCCACCCACAGCATCAGCAGGACGTTGTGGTTGTAGTAGTAGATGCGGCCGCAGTACAGGGTGATGCCCATGGCCGCGAGCAGCCCCAGCGTGGCATAGCGCGCGCCCCGCAGGCCGCGCAGCAGGTGCCAGTACAGCGCGAGCGACGCCAGCGTGGCCAGGGCGCCGAGCAGGTAGGTGAGCCCCGGCGTGGCGTCGAACACGGTGGCCACGGCCCCCAGGATCCAGGTGGGCAGCGGCGGGTGCTTGAAGTAGCCCCACTCCATGGAGCGCAGCCACACCAGCTGCTCGACGTTGTCCACCGGCGGCGACAGCGTGGTCAGCGCGTACAGCAGCACCCAGACCAGGCCGTAGACGGCCATCAGCAGCGCCACGCCCCTGCCATCGAGCACCGCCCGGCGCCCGGCCCAGGCGCGCAGGCGGGCGGCGGCCTGGGAAACGGACGAAGAGAAAACCAGGGAAGAAGACAAGCGGGGCATCCTGTGAGGGCAACGAAGAGCCCGGATTTTGCCCGTTTGTCAAAATTTATAAAGTTTTGTAAATCCCGTCGCGTGATCTTTTCGTGATTTTTCTCACGAATCCGCATGGCTGCATGGTTTTTTGCTACGTTCTTGATAGCTGGCAGCGCTTGCCTGGCAAGCGCTGCGGGCCAAAATCACTCCAAACCCAATTCCTGGATCTTGCGCGTGATGGTGTTGCGGCCAATGCCCAGGCGGTGTGCGGCCTCGATGCGCCGCCCCTGCGTGCTGGCCAGCGCCGCCTGGATGAGCCGCGACTCGAAGCGGCGCGAGAGCTGGTCCCACACGTCGTTGGAGCCCGATGCCAGTTGCGAGAACACCTCGGCCGCCAGCCCCTCTTCCCACGGCACGGCGGCTGCGGCATCGGTGAACGCGGCGGGCCTCGGGGCCAGGAGGGGTTCGGCCCCGGGCAAGGCGAGCGCCTCCTCGGCCATGGCGGGCGCCGCCGCGGGCGCAGACACAGGCCCGCGCACCTCGGGCGGCAGGTCCTTGGGCTCGATCACCTGGGCCGGCGCCATCACCGTGAGCCAGTGGCAGATGTTCTCCAGCTGGCGCACGTTGCCCGGAAAGGTGAACGTGGCGAGCTGCCCCAGCGCGGCGCTGGAAATGCGCTTGGGCTCCACACCCAGTTGGCGCGCGCTCTGCTGCAGGAAGTGCCGCGCCAGCATGGGCACGTCCTCGCGGCGCTCGCGCAAGGCGGGCAGGCGCAGGCGGATGACGTTCAGGCGGTGGAACAGGTCTTCGCGGAACTGGCCGGCCTGCACGCGCTGCTCCAGGTCCTGGTGGGTGGCGGCGATCACACGCACATGCGCCTTGACGGCCTGGTGGCCGCCCACGCGGTAGAACTGCCCGTCGCTGAGCACGCGCAGCAGGCGTGTCTGCAGGTCCAGCGGCATGTCGCCGATTTCGTCCAGGAACAGGGTGCCGCCTTCGGCCTGCTCGAAGCGCCCGCGCCGCTGCGTCTGCGCGCCGGTGAAGGCACCGCGTTCATGGCCGAAGAGTTCGCTCTCCAGCAGGTCCTTGGGGATGGCCGCCGTGTTGATGGCCACGAAGGGGCCGCGCGCCACCGGCGAATGGCGGTGCAGCGCGCGCGCCACCAGCTCCTTGCCGGTGCCCGACTCGCCGGTGATGAGCACCGTGACCTGGCTCTGGCTCAGGCGGCCGATGGCGCGGAAGACCTCCTGCATGGCGCTGGCCTGGCCGAGCATCTCGGGCGCGGCGCCCGGCCCTTCCTCGTCCACCTGCTCGCGCTCGCTCTCCTGCATGGCGCGGCGGATCAGCTCGATGGCCAGCGGCACGTCGAACGGCTTGGGCAGGTACTCGAAGGCGCCGCGCTGGAAGGCCGAGACGGCGCTGTCCAGGTCGGAGTAGGCGGTCATGATGATGACCGGCAGGCCCGGCTGCTGGGCATGCACCTTCTCCAGCAGCTCCAGTCCGGAGCCGTTGGGCATGCGGATGTCGCTGACCAGCACCCGGGGCCCCTGGCGGCCCGGGTCGCCGGGCTCCAGGTCGGCCAGGGCATCGAGCACCTCGCGCGGGTTGGTAAAGCTGCGCGTGGGCAGGTTCTCGCGCGCCAGCGCTTTTTCCAGGACGAAGCGGATCGAAGGGTCGTCGTCCACTATCCAGATCGGCTTCATGTGCAGTGCCTTTACGGGTGTCAGTTCTTCATGGTGTTACGCACCGCCCGCAGCCCATGCTTCAAGGTAAAGGAATCAGGATGCGGAAATCGGTACGGCCGGGCTGGCTGTCGCACTCGATCAAACCGTGGTGCTGCTGCACGAAGGTTTGCGCCAGTGTCAGCCCCAGGCCTGAGCCACCGTCGCGCCCCGATACCAGGGGATAGAAGATCCGGTCCGCGATGGCAGCGGGCACGCCTGGCCCGTTGTCGATCACATGCAATTCCAATGCCAGCCTGTAGCGCTGGCGCCCCAAAGTCACCTGCCGGGCCACGCGCGTGCGCAGCACGATCTCGGCATCTCCCGCCGCGATGCGCCCCGACAGCGCCTGGGCGGCGTTCTGCACGATGTTGAGCAGCGCCTGGATGAGCTGCTCCCGGTCGCCGCGGAATTCGGGGATCGAGGTGTCGTAGTCGCGCTGCACGCGCAGGCCCTGCGGATGCTCCAGCAGCACCAGCGAGCGCACGCGCTCGCACACCTCGTGGATGTTCACGTCGCCCACGCGCTGCGCCTGGCGGTGCGGCGCCAGCAGGCGGTCCACCAGGCTTTGCAGGCGATCCGCCTCGTGCACGATCACCTGGGTGTATTCGGCCAGCTCGGGGCTGGCCAGCTCCATCTGCAGCAGCTGCGCTGCGCCGCGGATGCCGCCCAGGGGGTTCTTGATCTCGTGCGCCAGGTTGCGCACCAGCTCCTTCTGGGCGTGGGCCTGCTCGCGCAGCCGCTCCTCGCGGTCCTGGCGCACCTGCTGCTGCAGCGGCCACAGCTCGGCCAGGATCTCGCCCGAGGCATCGAGCACCGACACCTGGACGTGGACCGGCATGGGCTCCTGCCCCAGGCGGCGCAGGCTGGCCTCGAAGCGCATGGCGGTGAATTCGGCGCCACGCGCCCCCGCCAGCGCGGACTGCAGCAGCGCGGGCTCGGCGAAAAGCTGGGAAAAGTCCGCCCCGCCGAGCGTGCGGCGGGACAAGCCCAGGGCATCTTCCAGGGCTGCATTGGCAAAGCGCACCGTGCCGCCCGTGCCGTCGAGCACTGCGACCAGGGTGGAAAGCCAATCCAGCGCGGCAAACCGTGCGGCACTGGTCATGGGCCAGCCTCAGTTGGCCGCGGGCGGCAGGCGGCCGATTTCGCGCTTGATGCCGGCGATGTCGCTTTCCGCCCTGGCGAGCGCGGCCTTGAGATCGGCGGTGCGCTCGGCGTATTGCTGCGGGTTGCCCTGCTCCTGCGCCGTACGCTCGGGCGCGCCATTGTTGTATTCCTTGGCCAGGCTGGCCTGGCGGGCCTCGGCCTTGCGCAGCTCGGCTTCCAGGATGGCGCGGGCATCGGCATCGCGGGCGCGCTGCTCGTTGCCGCCCACGCGCGGCGCCGCCGCGGGAGAGCTGCCGGCACTGGCGCTCCCGCCCCCGCTGGCGGCTGCCCCTCCGCCGCTGGCCGGACGGCTGGGCGATGAGCCCAGCACGGTGACGTTGCCGCCCTCGACCAGCTTGCAGCCACGCTCCTTGGCCTGGGTGGCGTTGTTGGTGTATTCGTTGCCGCAGCGGTAGATCCGGTCCTGCGACCAGGCCCCCGCCGGCAGCAGTGCCGCAGCCAACAACAGGGAGAAGAGCGTCTTGTTCATTCGATTTCCTTAGGGCCAAGCCAGCCAAGGCGGAAAGTATCCCGCAATCCCACCCAGGGGCCAATGAATCCCGTCCGACAGCTCCGCAGGGGATTGGTTCCTGCATGAAAAAAGGCGGCTTGCGCCGCCTTTTTCCTCTTTCAGCGCACGCGCGCTTACAGGGGGACTTACAGGGAGAAGTACATGTCGAACTCAGCCGGATGCACGGACATGCGCATGCGCGTGACGTCCTGCATCTTCAGGTCGATGTAGGCGTCGATCATGGCGTCGCTGAACACGCCGCCCTTGGTCAGGAACGCGCGGTCCTTGTCCAGCGCTTCGAGGGCCTGGTCCAGGCTGTGGCACACGGTCGGCACCAGCTTGTCTTCCTCGGGCGGCAGGTGGTACAGATCCTTGGTGGCGGCTTCGCCGGGGTGGATCTTGTTCTCCACGCCGTCCAGGCCCGCCATCAGCAGGGCGGCGAAACCCAGGTAGGGGTTCATCAGCGGATCGGGGAAGCGGGCTTCCACGCGGCGTGCCTTGGGGTTGGAGACGTAGGGGATGCGGATCGAGGCGGAGCGGTTCTTGGCCGAGTAGGCGAGCTTCACTGGCGCCTCGAAGTGCGGCACCAGGCGCTTGTAGCTGTTGGTGCCAGGGTTGGTGATGGCGTTGAGCGCGCGGGCGTGCTTGATGATGCCGCCGATGTAGTACAGCGCGTAGTCCGACAGGCCCGCATAGCCGTCGCCCGCGAACAGGTTCTTGCCTTCCTTCCACACCGACTGGTGCACGTGCATGCCCGAGCCGTTGTCGCCGTGGTAGGGCTTGGGCATGAAGGTCACGGTCTTGCCGTAGGTGTTGGCCACGTTGTGGATCACGTACTTCTGCAGGATGGTCCAGTCTGCACGCTCCACCAGGGTGGAGAACTTGGTGCCGATCTCGTTCTGGCCGGCACCGGCCACCTCGTGGTGGAACACTTCGACCGGGATGCCCAGGGATTCGAGCACCAGGGCCATCTCGGCGCGCATGTCCTGCGTGCTGTCGATGGGCGGCACGGGGAAGTAGCCGCCCTTGACGGTGGGACGGTGGCCCCGGTTGCCGCCTTCGAGCTTGGCGCCGGTGTTCCAGGGGGCTTCGTATTCCTCGATGTCGTAGAACGTGTTGTTCGGTGCCGTGCTCCAGCGCACGCCGTCGAAGATGAAGAACTCGGGCTCGGGGCCGAAGAAGGCCGTGTCGCCCAGGCCGGATGCCTTCAGGTAGGCTTCGGCACGCTTGGCGATGGAGCGCGGGTCGCGGTCGTAGGCCTTGCCGTCGCTGGGCTCGATCACGTCGCAGGTCAGGATCAGCGTGGTTTCCTCGAAGAACGGGTCGATGTTGGCGGTGCTCGGGTCGGGGATGAGCTGCATGTCCGACGCCTCGATGCCCTTCCAGCCCGCGATCGACGAACCGTCGAAGGCGTGGCCCGCGGTGAACTTGTCTTCGTCGAAGTGCGACACGGGCACCGTCGTGTGGTGCTGCTTGCCCAGGGTGTCGGTGAAACGGAAGTCAACGAACTTGACCTCGTTTTCTTCCACCATCTTCATCACGTCTGCAACGGTCTTGGCCATCAGTGTTCTCCAGAAAAAGCGGCTGTTGAAAGATACGAAAGTTGTAAGCAGTTTGTGTGCCAGGCACCGCTACTGTACGGCAGCGCGCACCAGCACGGTGAATCAGCGGTGACGCACCAATTCGGGGCCAAGGCTTGCACCATATTGGTGCAAGCCTTGCAGGAGCGCCGCCCAGGCAGGGGGCACCAGCGATTCAGCCCCCTTCACGCCGAGTTCGATGTGCAGGCCATGCTCGGGGTGGTCCACGCTGGGCAGGCTGAATACCTTGACACCGGGATGGGCGGCCTCGATGGATTCCATCAACGGGGTGAGCGCGGCCTCCATGCCACGGTACACGATGACCGAATGCTCCGCCTGCGGAGCGCCATTGAACGCATCGGCGCAGTACGCCTGCAGCACCCATTCGATCATGGGCCATGCCATCACGGGGAAGCCCGGAACGAAGTGCACGCTGCCTCCGCCCTGGCCCCGGCAGGAAAAGCCCGGGATCTTGTTGTAGGGATTCGGAATCAGGCGCGCCCCGGCGGGGAATTCCCCCATGTGCAGGCGGTGCAGGTTGTCGGGCCGCTCGGGCTCGTAGGGCAGCCCCTGCTCGCGCGCCACGTCCTGGATGCGTTCGCGGATCAGTGCCTTGGCTTCGGGATGCAGGACCAGTTCCACGCCAAGGGCCTGAGCGGCGCAGCGGCGCGTATGGTCGTCCAGGGTGGCGCCGATGCCGCCACAGGAAAAAACCACGTCGCCCGAGGCAAAGGCGCGCGCCAGTGCAGCGGTGATGCGCCGGGGGTCGTCCCCCACGTACTCCGCGTAGGACAGCGCCAGCCCGCGCTGGCCCAGCAATTCGATGGCCTTGGCCATGTGCTTGTCGGCACGCTTGCCCGAAAGTATTTCGTCGCCGATGATGAGGAGGCCGAAGGTGCTGGACATGGCTCAGGGAGCTGAAATGCCGGGCGCCGGGGGCGGCAAGGCGGGCGTGGGAGTCACGTCAATCACCTCCACCGCGGCGGGCGGCTGCGGGCTGGCCGGCGGCTCCACGCCATTCTCCCGGCGCAACTGCTGCAGCGCCGCCAGGCAAAAGTGGGCGAACCACAGCGAGGAGAAGGCGAACACCAGCGTGTAGATCCAGATCGCGACCGGAATCAGCACCATGAAGGCCGCGGCGAACACCACGCCCGACGCCCAGACGATGCCCGGAGCCGCCCCTAGGTACCCACTAAGCACGCCCATCACCAAAAGGCTCCAGCGGTAGCGCGTGAGCAGCGCGCGGCGCTCCTCCTTGCTGGCATGCTCGGCCAGCGCATCGAAGAACATCACGCGGAAGGTGAGCCACCCCCAGATCAGCGGCGGCAGCAGCAGCACCAGCGGCGGAATCAGCCACAGCGGCATGGACACCAGCAGCGCCAGAACCGCCAGCAGCGTGGAGCCCAGCATCCAGCCCAGGCCCAGCAGCAGCGAGCCGCCCTTCTTGCGCTCCAGCGCAGGAAAGCGCCGTACGGCCACCAGACTCACCAATGCAGGCGTCATGAACAGCCCGACCGCCAGCAAGGCCACCACCACCACGGCGGGCGTGACGGCAACGATGACCAGCAGCGGCGCCAGAAAGGCTGGCACTTCGGTCATGCCCCAGTTCTGCAGCCACTGCCACACCGTTCCCAGCCAGCTGCTGGATTCGAGCGCCGCGCGCACGAACTGCACGGCGGCATCCCAGTAAAAGTAATGCAGGCCCGCCGCCAGCGCAGCCATGATGAGCAGCGGCAGGAAGGACAGCGCGATCACGCGCGGGTGCACGCAGTAAGCCACGGCGCGCCAGAAGGAGTCAAAGAGCAGTCCCATGGCGCGCAAGCATAGCGTGTTCACGCCGCCTCTCCCCCGCTAGGCGCGTCCCGCCAGGCGCAGCAGGCCACGCCACTGCTGCGCCCAGAAACCGCGCCCATAGTCGCGCGCACGGCCCTGCGCATCGGGTTCGACCTGGTCGCGCGTCCCGGTGGGGTCGTAGCGCAGCTCGAAATTGGCGGTGCCGAACAGCATGTCCCACCAGGGCAGCAGGACGCCGAAGTTGTGCCCGCCCAGGGTCTGCCGCCCCTGGGATTCGTGGCCTATGCCGATCGCATGGTGCAGCCGGTGAAAGCGCGGGCTGACCCACAACCGCTCGCCCACACGCCCGAACCACATCCGCAGGTTGGCATGCTGGAAGTTCTCGCTCAACTGGGTCAAGGCCACGATGGCGACGAACTGCCCTGGGGCCACGCCAATCAATTGGGCCACGATAACGATCAGGGTGTCGCTCAGGAGGTCGTCGAGCAGGTGGTTGCGGTTGTCCGTCCACATCGTCATCTGCCGCTGCGAGTGGTGCAAGGCATGCAGCTGCCACCACCATTCGAACTGGTGCTGCCCGCGGTGGATCCAGTAGTGCACGAAATCGAACACCACCAGGTACAGCAGCAGGCTGACCCAGGGAATGTCGGTCACGCCGGGCCAGAGCGCGTCCAGGTGGAACGTGGTCAGGCCCTGTACGCGCAGCAGGCCGAACAGGCCGTCCCACAGCGGGCCAAAAGCGAAGAACAGCGCCACGCGAAACAGCCCCAGGCGATGGACCAGGGTGTAGAGAATGTCGGTGCGTATGGCCTGGCGGTCCGTCACAGGCTCGACCGGACGCCAGCGCTGCAAGGGCGCGATGACCGCGACCATCACCGCCAGTTGCAGCAGGCCTACCAGCAGCCAGCCCGTGGCCACGTACCCGTCCTCCAACAGGTTGCCCCATCCGAGACCGAACAGCACGGGCTGCACCACACTCTCGAACAGACGCTGCTGCGCGTCGTCAAACAAGCTGCTCAACCATTCCATGGCGCTGCAAAACCTTCAAGGGTGCCCGGCCAGCCAAGCCTGGTAGTCAGGATGTTCGCGCAGCGTGCGAAAGCAAAAGCCGCGCTGTTTCAGGCCGACGATCAACGGCTCCAGCACCGCAGGCGCCCACGCGTCCTTGCGCGACCAGATGCCGAGATGGGCCAGCAGAATATCGCCGCTGCGGATACGCTGCAGCGCCTGCTCCAGCAGGTGGGCGTTGCTGTAGCGTTCGCTGGGCAGCTCATCGCCGAGAAAGCCAGCAGGGCTCCAGCCCACGTGGGCATAGCCGCAGCCCTTGGCGACGCGCAGCAACCGGGGCGAGGTCTTGCCCCCGGGAGCGCGGAACAAGGGCAATGGCTTGTCCCCCGTGATCTCTTGCAGGCGGGTGCTGGCATGGGCGATCTCGGCGCAATAGCCCGCGGCATCCATCTCGAACACCTGCCCACTGCGCGGCCCGGCCGAGGGGCGCACGCGGAAACGGGGGGCAGATTCCGGCCCCGCATCAGCACGCCAGTACACGTGGTTCCAGGTGTGCGATGCGAACGCATGGCCCTCCGCGGCCCGCGCGCGCCACCAGGGAGCCCAGTGGTCACCCAGGCTGCCGTCGCCTTGCCGTGTCGCTTCATTGGCGGCAAAGAAAGTCACACGCACCTGCTGGCGCTGCAGCACTTCGGCCACCATGGGAGCGATCTCCATATGGCCAGTATCCCAGGTCAGATACAGCGGCTTTTCACAGTCATTTTGGCCTGCAACGCTTATCTGGCAAGCGCTAGCAGCTATCAAAACAAAAGCAAAAGAGCGGCACGGCAACACAGGCGACCTCAACGGGGGGCGTGCTGCAGCGTCCATACGCCGTGGGGCGACTTGCCCACGGGGATTTGCTGCACGACCTTCCTTTCCCGCGTATCGATCACGGTCAGCCTGCGGGCCCAGCGCGAGCTGACATAGATCCAGCGCCCATCAGCAGACACATCCATGCAGTCCGGCCCACCCGGGGCCGGGTAGCTGGCCACCACCTCCTGGGCCTGCATATCAATCTTGCTGATGGTGTTGGCCACGCGGTTGCTGACGAACAAATGGCGGCCGTCGCCAGCAGCACGGAAGGCGTGCGCGCCCTTGCCCGTCTTGATGCGATTGATGCTGCGCGGTTCGGGGCCGGAGATGTCGAACACCTCCACGCTGTCGCTCCCCGTCAAGCCAATGAAGAGCAGTTTGTCATCGGGCCGGCCGTACACATCTGCGGGCATGGCCCCCGTGGGCGTGCGCCATTTGATGCTCTGGCTGGCGATGTCGATGGCGACCAGCTCATCGCTGTCCTGCATCGTGGCATAGACCGTCGTGCTGCGGCTGTTCACCCACAGATGGCTGGGCGTGCGGCCGGTAGGCACACGCTGCACCAAGGTGGGTTCCTTGCCATCCCAGCGGTAGAAATCGACGTGGTTCAAGCGGTTGGCAGCCGTGATCAGCCACTTCATGTCGGGCGTGAAGCGCAGATGGTAAGGATCGACGATGCCGCGCACCGTCCGCTGCACCTGGGCCGTCCGGGGATCGACAAACGTCAGCGTGTCGGCCAGCGCATTGGCAACGATCAGCGACTTTTCGTCCGGTGTGAGATAGAGGTGGTGCGGCTCCTTGCCGGTAGGAAGACGCATGCTCTCCTGCCAGGTCACCGGATCGATGACGCTGATGCTGGCATCCAGCGAATTGAGCACGAAGACCGGAGGGGCCGAAGCAGCCAATGCCGCAGTACCGCCAGCAGACCAGAGCAAGAGGGCCGCCAGCGCGCCAGAAAAGAGATTCTTCACAAACACAAGGGCTTTGTCGGAAACGCACCAGTGTAGCCGTGCAGGGATCACCGGAGAAAGATAAAAACGCGACAGACTGCGCTATGCCAAGCCCAGCAACGCATGGTCTTCGGCCGACAGCCAGCGCCATTCGCCAGGGGCAAGATCCAGGGGCAACGCCAGCCCACCAATGCGCCAGCGATGCAATCCTTCCACTCGGTTCCCTACGGCTGCGACCATGCGCTTGACCTGATGGTATTTGCCCTCGGTCAACGTAAGGTCCATGACGTGGTCATCGACCCGCACACAATCCGCAGCCTTCACGGGGTGAGGATCATCGTCCAAGACAACGCCGGACAGCAGACGCCCGACCTGCTCCGCCGTCAGCACGTGTTTCGCATACACACGATAGACCTTGGGCACGTGCTTCTTGGGGGAACTCATGCGATGAATGAATTGGCCATCGTCGCTCATGAGCAGCAGGCCGGTCGTATCCTGGTCCAGCCGGCCCACAGCCTGAACGCCCTGCACCGCGCTTTTGCTGGGACGCTGGCGCAGCGGACTGGGCAGCAAGGTGTAGATGCTGGGGTATGCCGAGGGCTTCTGGGAGCACTCTGTTCCCGCAGGCTTGTGCAGCATCAGATAGGCCTTGGCCTGGTACAGCCAATCCACGCCCTGAACACGCAAATGAAGCCCCTCCGGAACAAATTCCTGCGTTGCGTCGGTGCATATGACGGGAGCGCCCTTCTCTCCTAGACCGGAAATCTCCACCCAGCCTTGCTGCACCAGCCCCGCGCATACACGCCGGGTTCCGAAGCCTTGGGAATAAAGAATATCCTGCAATTGCATGGTCTCACAATCGAGAAGTCTAGAATAAGAAAACCCCCCGTAGCTTGGTAGCTGCGGGGGGTTTCACAATATTAGCCTGACGATGACCTACTTTCACACGGGAATCCGCACTATCATCGGCGCGAAGTCGTTTCACTGTCCTGTTCGGGATGGGAAGGAGTGGTTCCAACTTGCTATGGTCATCAGGCTTAAACGGTTGCTTTCCTGGTTTTTGCCAGGAGAGCGAATTCATAGAGACGAATCATTCATTTGATTGCGTGCTTGGCATAACTGTCTGACGGTATGTCAAAGTTATAGGGTCAAGCCGCACGAGCAATTAGTACTGGTTAGCTTAACGCATTACTGCGCTTCCACACCCAGCCTATCAACGTCCTGGTCTAGAACGACTCTTCAGGGGGCTCAAGGCCCCGGCAGATCTCATCTTGAAACGAGTTTCCCGCTTAGATGCTTTCAGCGGTTATCTCTTCCACACTTAGCTACCCTGCGATGCCACTGGCGTGACAACAGGTACACCAGAGGTGTGTCCACTCCGGTCCTCTCGTACTAGGAGCAGGCTTCCTCAAATCTGCAGCGCCCACGGAAGATAGGGACAAAACTGTCTCACGACGTTTTAAACCCAGCTCACGTACCTCTTTAAATGGCGAACAGCCATACCCTTGGGACCGACTACAGCCCCAGGATGAGATGAGCCGACATCGAGGTGCCAAACACCGCCGTCGATATGAACTCTTGTGCGGTATCAGCCTGTTATCCCCAGAGTACCTTTTATCCGTTGAGCGATGGCCCTTCCATACAGAACCACCGGATCACTATGTCCTGCTTTCGCATCTGCTCGACTTGTCAGTCTCGCAGTTAAGCACGCTTATGCCATTGCACTATCGTCACGATGTCCGACCGTAACTAGCGTACCTTCGAACTCCTCCGTTACGCTTTGGGAGGAGACCGCCCCAGTCAAACTGCCTACCATGCACTGTCCCCGATCCAGCTAATGGACCTAGGTTAGAACCTCAAACGCACCAGGGTGGTATTTCAACGTTGGCTCCATGAGATCTAGCGACCTCACTTCAAAGCCTCCCACCTATCCTACACAGATCCGTTCAAAGTCCAATACAAAGCTACAGTAAAGGTTCATGGGGTCTTTCCGTCTTTCCGCGGGAGATTGCATCATCACAAACATTTCAACTTCGCTGAGTCTGCGGAGGAGACAGTGTGGCCATCGTTACGCCATTCCCGTGCAGGTCGGAACTTACCCGACAAGGAATTTCGCTACCTTAGGACCGTTATAGTTACGGCCGCCGTTTACTGGGACTTCAATCAAGAGCTTGCACCCCATCATTTAATCTTCCAGCACCGGGCAGGCGTCACACCCTATACGTCCACTTTCGTGTTTGCAGAGTGCTGTGTTTTTATTAAACAGTCGCAGCCACCGATTTTTTGCAACCCCTTTTGGCTCCCTCTGTACGAGTTCACCTACTTGGGGCATACCTTCTCCCGAAGTTACGGTATCAATTTGCCGAGTTCC